>CALBTA010000534.1 GCA_937967755.1 uncultured Planctomycetaceae bacterium
CGCATGTGGGCCAGCGCGGCTTGCTGATGCTGATTGTTTCGCGCGTAAGCCTGCCCCAGCAAATAGTAACCGCCTGCGCGAAGCGGCTCGGGCAATCGGTTCACCGCTGAGTGCAGGCGAGGGATGTCGCGGGCGGTGGTGGTCACAATTTGCGTTCGCCAAAGTTGCATCTCGGCAAGTTGGGCGATGCGGAGGTCGCGGGCATGCGTCAGGTCTTCCAAAGCCCGCAAGGCTTCGCCGCGCGCAGCAGCCTGCCCACTGACCAGCCAACTCGCCGCGATCAATTGCGCGGCGGGATCGCGATCGTCGCGCAGCCAGGTGTCCGCCTGACGCTCGGCTGCCAAATCAAGATCGGTCCGCAGCCAGGTGAGCGGCATCGCGTCGAAGAACTGTGTGGTCGGGTCGTTCTCGACAATCAGCAGAAACGTCTTCGCCGCATCTGCGTGCCGCCCTTGGTTCCGCAAGCACCAAACGATTTGGGCCATGATCTGCCGGCGAACCCATTGCCGGGACTCGGCTGTTAATGCTTCGCGGTATTGCGCCTCGGCCGTGGCGAACTTATTTTCGGCGAAGCGAAGATCGGCGTCGACCTGTTGCTGGGTGTACTCGGTCGCGAAATCGTCCACCCGCGCAGCCGGAATCATTTGTTCACGCCCACTGGCGGTGCGGATCAACAGTTCGCGGCCGGTGAATTCGGTAATCGTCCCGGTGACGCGCGTGCCGGCTCGCGAAGCTTCGGTGGGGAGGAGGTAGACGGTGTCCTGGGCCGAAACAAAATCGACAAGAATCAGCAGCAAGCAAACGCACAACGCAGCACAACACAAGCCCAGCCGCAGAGCGGCGACATGTGCGCGCGGCGCATGTCGCCCCTCCGGGGCTTTGTTCATCGTTTGGGCATCGCACCTGGGGCTTACGCCCCAGGCTAACGGATGTCGTCCCTCCGGGACTGGTGTACTGTTGCACCATTCGCTGCCCTGCCCGTGTCGGCTTCTCGACGGTAGACCCTTCGGGACTGGCGCAACGCTGCGCAGACGTGGGTCGGGTTGGCGCGAACTAATGTGACCGCTGCGCAACTTCTCACTCCGGCAATTTGGAAATGTCGACGTAGGCGTGTTGGCCGCCGTTTTGCCGGGCAAGCCGGCGGAGAAAATTGTCGCCTCCGACCGAAGGGCCGAACCCGAATTCGATGGCGTGAATCTGCGTGCCCTTGTTGTTGCGGCTGATGGTGGTCAGTTCATCAGCACTGAGGCGCGGCTCTTCGGCGTCGGTTAGAAAGAAGATCACATCGGGCCGCATCCGCAGCGCCATCAGCAGCGGTTCCAAATGCCGAGTGCCGCCGGCGGCGATAATGCCGCGCACGAATCGCTGGGCCAGCGATTTGCCTTGCTCGTCGCCGAAGACCAACCGCGGAGCGCGGCCATCAGGGCGGAAGACGTTCGGCTCTTCGTTGTAGAAGATGATTTGAAACTGATGCGTGCTTTCCAGGTCGTTCACGCTGGCGATCAGTTCGGCTTGCGCGCTGCGCAGCGGGCGGCCGCCATAGCCCGACATACTGCCGCTGCGGTCAAAGACGTACAGGAATTTCGTCCCTTCGGCCTGCAACCCGTAGACCGACGTGGTCGCCTGGCCGCCAAAACTTTTGCCGGGGTTCGATCCGTCAGTCAGGTCGCCGGCGTTGGGCAGCAACTCGCCGCTGAGGTTGCCCCCGCCGACGAGTTCATCCGCCGCGGGCAACACGCCGCCGGCGTCCAGCGGCAATTCATCGGGCAGCGGCAACGGCACGTCGGCAACCGCTTCGGCGACGGCCTGGCTCGACGACTGCTGGTTGGCGGCCGCTTCATCGAAGTATTCGCTGGCACCTTCTTCGGCCTTGGCTAAAACCACGCCCACGTTGCGGTCCGGCTCTTCAACCGGAGGCACGGGCATGACGCGAACGACCAACGCCAACGCAACGATCAAGGTGGTGTGCAACACCGTCGACAACGCCCAAGCGGGAATCCGGCGACCGCGGGTGAGGTCCGATTCGGCGATGCCGTCCAAAGGTGGCGGCTCCGGCGGCGCTTGGCGGGCAGGCGTCTGGGGATGGGCCATCGTCAAAGGCGTAAAAAGTTGGCAGGATAGAGACTCACAAACCTCACGCGACCGGCCCGGCCAGTGGTAATTTCACTTTGATTTTAGAAGGGCTGTGCGCGGCAGTCAACGCGAATGACGTGGCGGGGGCTTCTAGCCACCGCCCTGATGCGAAGCAGCGTTCGTTGAACGGTGGCTGGAAGCCCCCGCTACGAAGAAGGAACTAATGGCACAGTGGCATCTCAACCCGATCTTCAATACCTACGGCCTGGTGCTGTTGGTGGCGTTGGTCGCGGCCGCTTCGCTGGTGCCAACCTTCAAGCCGATGCTCCGCTGGCAGCGCTGGTCGCTAATTGGGTTGCGGCTGGCCGTTGTCGCGCTGGCGCTGGTGGTAATGCTTCGCCCTACGCGGGTGAGCAAAGTCAGCCGCCCGGTTTCGGCGCTGTTGGTGATCTTGCTCGATCAAAGCCGCAGCATGACTGTGCCCGACATGCCCGACGGGACTGACCGCTGGAATGCCCAACGCGCGTTGATGGAACAAGCCAACGCAATCACGGCTGCAATGCCTAAGAACATTGAAGTTCTCTACTATGGGCTGGACGCCGGCGCGACCGAATTGGAATTGACCGACGGGGCGCTCGTCTTGCCGACCGTGCCCGAAGGTGCGACGACCGACTACGGCAGTTCGTTAGACGACGTGTTGCGGGCCGCCCGCGGCAAGCGGTTGGCGGCCGTGTTCCTTAGCGGCGACGGGGCGCAGCGGGCTTATGCTCCGCGGGTGGAGATGCAACAGGCCGCCCGCGAAGTGCAGCGGCTGGGCGCACCGCTGTACGCGGTGTCGCTGGGCAAAGACATCGAACAATCGCAAGCCCGCGATGTGGCGGTGGAGAACCTTCGCGATCATTACAGCGTGTTCGTGAAGAACGAACTGGCAATTCGGGCGTCGCTGAAAATTCGCGGCTTCATCAACCAGCCAATCGCCGCGAAGCTAACGATCGAAGACTCCGCCGGCAAGCAAACCGTGCTCGGCCCGTTTAGCCACAGTGTCAACGAAGATGGCACGGTGCCGCTGGAGTTCACCTTCACGCCGGAAGAGACTGGGCAATACCGGCTGACCCTTTCCGCAGCGCAGCAGACAGGCGAATTGGTCACCAAGAACAATCAGATGACCGCGTTCCTAACCGTGCGCGACGGCGGTTTGAAAGTGCTGTACCTTGAAGGCGAGTTGCGACACGAGTACACGTTCCTGCGCCGCGCCATCGGCCGGGCGGAGGATGTGCAGCTTGAGGATATTTGGATCGACCACAACCGGCGGGACAATTGGCCGCTCGATTTCACAGAGCAGTTTCGCGATCCGAAGTACGACGTGATCATCCTAGGCAGTGTTTCGGCCCAAGCGTTGACGCCGGCCAGCATCGACGCGCTGGCCAAGGCGGTCGATGTGAGCGGCCCGGACCGCAACGTCGGCAAGGGGCTGCTGCTGTTGGGCGGGCGGTATAGCTACGGGCCTGGGCGTTGGGCTGGCACGCCGCTGGATGGTTTGCTGCCGGTGCTTGTGGATCGCCGCGAAGCCCAAGATTTCGACGCCCCGCTGCGAGCCGGCCGCCATTGGCAAAAGCCGCTGCGAATGCTCCCAGCCCAACGGCATTACATTACGAACCTGGCGTCAACCGCCAGCGAAAACGATGCGCTGTGGCAATCGCTGGAGCCGCTGACCGGTGCGAACCGTTTCGACCGGCTGCACCCTCAGGCGGCGGTCTTGGCCCAGTCGGAAGCCGACGTGCCGTTGCTGCTGGCCCGCGGTTATGGCGATGGCCGGGTGCTGGCGTTCGCCGGCGATTCGACCTATGGCTGGGCGATGCACGGGCAAGTTGATGCCCACCGCCGCTTCTGGCGAAACGCGATCTTGTGGCTTGCTGGCAAGGATGAAGACGATAAGGATTCGGTCTGGATTGATCTGGCCCAGCGGCGCTTCAACCCGGGTGACCGGGGCGGTCGCAACACCGGCGTTGGCCCAGGGTTCGGTGCCTCGGGCGAAGGGTTCACCTTGCAAGCGGAAGTGGTGATGCCCGACGGCCAGCGCAAGCCCGCGCGGCTTGCGCCCGAAGGGAACCGGTTTCTCGGTTTATTCAAAGAGACGACGCAGCCGGGCAACTACACGGTCGAAGTAAGTGTGGCCGGCGGTGACGGTCCCAGCGCGCAAACGCGGTTCGTCGTCCTTGACGAAGATCTCGAACTGGGTAA
>CALBTA010000535.1 GCA_937967755.1 uncultured Planctomycetaceae bacterium
CGATCAAAAGCTACCGCGAGGATTTGGAGTTGCTGCTCGACTACTTCACGGAAACTTTTGGGCGACACCCTTCGCCCAGCGAAGTGAACACACTGGACCTGCGCGGCTACGTCGCCTGGCTGACGGATTGCGGCTACGCTAAGACGACGATCGCCCGCCGGCTAGCGTCGATGCGAAGTTTCTTCCGCTTCGCCCTACGCGAGGGGCTGGTGGAGAACAATCCCGCGAAACCGCTACGCAATCCCCGGCGAAGCCAGAAACTGCCGCACTTTTTAACAACCGAAGAGTTAGGCAAACTGCTGGCGGCCCCGCCGGCACATACATCCGCCGGCTTGCGCGATCGGGCGATTCTGGAAACGATGTACAGCGCCGGATTGCGGGTGAGCGAAGCGGTTGGCCTGTGCGACGGAGACGTCGATCTGGACGAAGGCCTGCTCCGCGTGCGGGGCAAAGGACGCCGCGAACGCCTCGCCCCTTTGGGTAGCTATGCAGCCAAAGCGGTAAATGGTTGGTTAGGCAAACGTCAGTTGGCCAAGGACGAAGTAAAAGGGCAATCGGCCCCGATCTTTGTCAACAAATTCGGCAAGCGAATTACCACCCGCAGCATCGGCCGGATGCTGGAAAAGTATATTCGCGAAACCGGACTCGACGGCCGTACCAGCCCACACACATTGCGACACAGCTTTGCGACGCATCTGCTGGACCGCGGTGCCGACGTCCGCAGCGTGCAAGAGCTGTTAGGCCACAAGAGCCTCGTCACCACACAAATCTACACCCACGTCAGTACGGCCGGACTGCGCCAGGCGTATGAGAAGGCGCACCCGCGCGCGGGATAGTGAAATATGTGGCTAACCCTACTGCCGCGTCAACTCATGAAATCGCTTCTTCAGGTCGCGGCTGATTGGGCCGGGTTTGCCATCGCCGATTTGGCGATTGTCGACCTTCACCACGGGGATCACTTCGGCGGCGCTGCCGGTTAGGAAGCATTCGTCCGCCGTGTAAACGTCGTGGCGCGTCATCGCTTGCTGATGAACTGCGATGCCGGCTTCTTCGGCCAGTTCGATCACGGCGTTACGGGTGATGCCTTCGAGGATGCCGGCATCAATCGGGGGCGTGAACACCTCGCCGCACTTGACGATAAATATGTTGTCGCCAGTGCATTCGGCGACTTCGCCCTTGTGGTTGAGCATCAACGCTTCGACACAACCGGCTTGGGCACCTTCCAGCTTGGCCAGCACGTTGTTCAGGTAGTTCAGCGATTTGATTCGCGGGTTCAATGCCGCCGGGTGGTTGCGAATGGTGCTGGCCGTGACGATCTCCATGCCGTTTTCATAGAACTCATCCGGGTACAGCGTGATGCTGTCGGTGATGATGATCACCTGAGGGTCGCTGGTCTTCCGCGGGTCGATTCCCAAGTACCCGGCCCCACGGCTGACGACCAGGCGAATATACCCGTCGGTGATGTTATTCGCGGCCAGAGTATCCATCACCGCCTGGCCGAGTTTCTCCGGCGTGGTCGGAATTTCCAGACAGATCGCCCGCGCGGAATCCCACAGGCGGTCGAGGTGTTCTTCGAGGCGAAAGACCTTGCCGGCGTAGCTGCGCATGCCTTCGAACACGCCGTCGCCGTAAAGAAAACCGTGATCGTAGACGCTGATCTTCGCGTCTTCCTTGGGAACGAGCTGGCCGTTGATGTAGACTTGCAGCGACATAGGAAGAATGAAAAATGCTAAATGCAAAATGACAAACTTTGGGTGCGACGAATCGCCGGCATGCAAAATCCTTCGTCATTTTGCATTTGTCATTTGTCATTCACTGACAATTCTGCCGGCTTCCAGCACGACGACTCTATCGGCATCTTCGGCGATGCTCATGTCGTGCGTCACCATGACTATAGTGACGCCGTGCTCCTGGTTCAAGGTTCGCAGAATTTTGCGAACCCCCTTGCCGGTTTCCGGGTCGAGGTTGCCCGTCGGCTCGTCGGCGAGCAGCAAGTGCGGGCGGTTGACCAAGGCCCTGGCGATGGCGGCCCGCTGCATCTCTCCGCCGGATAGCTCGCGCGGCTTGTGGCTCAGCCGATGCGATAGCCCAACCATTTCGATCAACCGCTTCGCCCGTTGCTTGTTTGTTTGGCCCTCGGCGATGTAATCGAGCACGGAGTACCGAATCATCATCGGCAGCATCACATTTTCCAGCAGTGTCAGTTCCGGCAGCAAGTGATAGAACTGAAAGATCATCCCCAAGTACCGGTTGCGCAACACGTCGCGCTCGCCCGCAGGCAGCTTGTCGATGCGAATTGGACCGGCTGGTATAAATAGGCCCAGCCAGAACCGCAGCTTTTGAATATATGGCTTGAAGTCGTTAGGAACGCGCTCGAGCAAAGCCAGGAAAATTCCCTTATCGGCGATGTCCAAAAACAGATTGAGCAGGGATAGTAAGTAGTTGATCACCGTTAACACGATGTTCACAGTTATCAAGCAAATTGAAAGCACCAGTGCAATCCAACCGACTTTGCCGCGCGAAGCCGGCTGAATCTCAACAGCCGGGTCGGGCGCCAGCGGCGGGGGATCGAAGAGAATTTCGCCCGCGTCGGGTTGGTCAAGCGAACCGAGCAAGTGCAACAGCGTACTCTTCCCGCTGCCGCTTTGCCCAATGATCGCCACGAACTCGCCTTCGCGAACGTCCAAGTCGACGCCGTGCAGCACCGGAACTTCCAGCTTGCCTTTGCGGTACGATTTCTTCAAACCGGAAACCGACAGGATTTTCTTGTCGGTTGGTGCCGCATCCGTCGGTTGTTTCGCCTGCTTCGCCTTCGCTGCTTTACGTCGCGGCGACTGAAACGCCACGTGCGGACCGCCGGACTTCTTTTCGGCTTGGGGCGTGTGTGTCTTGGTGGTGGACATCCTTGTCCTTTCAGGTGCGCTTTCAAGTAGGGCGAAGTTCCGCTTCGTCCAGAACGCAGTACAACTGCGTCCTACTTTCCGTTTTACTCGTACCGCAGTGCTTCGACCGGGTGCAACTTTGCCGCGCGCAGCGCCGGCAATACGCTGGCGAGTACGGCGATCGTCAGCGCCCCGAGCACGATCCAGCTAATTGTGAACGCGCTGATGATCGTTGGGATCTCGCTGAAGTAGTAAATTTCCGGGTCGAACACTTCCTGCCCGGTGACGGTTCCAATCAAGTCGGCGATTTCGTTGATGTAGACGACAAACGCAATTCCCAGGGCCATGCCGACGACTGAACCGGTCAACCCCAGCGATAATCCATACCCCAAAAAGATCTGCCCAATGCCCGCCGCCGAAGCCCCCAACGATTTCATCACGCCGATGTCTTTCTTCTTTTCCAAAACGATCATGTAGAAGATCGCCACGATGCCAAAGCCCGCGACGCCGATGATCAGAAACAGCAGGATGTTCAAGATCATCGTTTCCA
>CALBTA010000536.1 GCA_937967755.1 uncultured Planctomycetaceae bacterium
CCGACACCGGGCGAGTTGGAAGTGCTGAAGGTTCTGTGGGACCGCGGCGCCGCGACCGTTCGTGAAGTGATGGATGTGCTGAACCAGGACCGCGAGCGGGCGTATACGTCGGTGATGAGTTTGCTGAACGTGATGACCGATAAGGGCTTGCTCCGCCGCGAGCCGAAAGGCCGGGCGTTTATTTACCAGCCGGCGGTGTCGCGGGAAGATATCCTGGGTGAGATGGTCGGCGATTTGCTGGGGCGGGCGTTTGAGGGGTCCGCCAGTTCGCTGGTCGCGCATTTGTTGGAACAATCGGAACCGGACGAAGCGGAGCTGGCCGCCATCCGGCGAACGATCCGCCAGTTCCGCCAGCAACAAGAGGATGCACCATGACGCTCACGGCACTACTCAACGAAACGTTGCATTCACCCATCGCCGATCAGATTTCGCTAACACTGCTGCACTTCCTTTGGCAAGGAAGCGTCATCGCCTTGGGTGTCTTGGTGGCGGCCTGGCTGGTTGGCCAACAAGCGCGGCGGCGCTGCTTGATTAGTTCTTGCGGGATGCTGTTGCTGCTGGCCTGTCCGGTGATGACGTTCTTTTTTCTTCAAAGCAATCAGAATGTTGTGGTTGATGAAGTTGCTGTTACGCCGATGTACGACGGACTTCCAAGGCCGTCGAGTGAATATGGCGTCACTCCGTTCGACGGCCTTGGAAGACCGTCGTACCAACCAGAGGTTGATAGCCCGTCGTACCAGAACGATTTGCTCGATGCGGCGTCCCCTTGGGTATTGGTGTTTTGGCTGCTGGGCGTGGGGCTTTTGTCGTGCCGAATGGTGTTGGCCTATGGCTCCACACTGTGGCTGAAACGAACAGGCGACGCGGCGGGCGAGATGCTCACTTCGCAAGCCCGCAATCTTTGCCGGCGGTTGAATATGAAACTGCCGGCGATTCGCGTTTCGCGGCAAGTATCGCAAGCCATCGTCGTCGGGTTCTTTCGCCCCGTGGTGATCGTGCCGGCCGCCTGGCTAATCCAACTTCCGCCCCACTGCTTGGAAGCGGTGTTGGCCCACGAACTGGCGCACATCCGCCGGTTCGATCTGTGGATCAATCTTTTGCAAAGGATCGTCGAGACGCTGTTGTTCTTCCACCCTGCCGTGTGGTGGCTTTCCGGCCGGCTGCGGCAAGAGCGGGAGATGTGTTGTGACGAATTGGCCGTGTCGCTGACCGGGCGGCGCGTGGAATACGCAAGTACCTTGGAATTGGTGGCTCGCCGGCGACGCGCTTCAGGGGCGCCCGCGCTGGCGGCCGGAATCGGAGGAAGAAAAATGGCTTTGCTGAACCGTGTACGAAACGTTTTGGGACTGTCGCAACAGTCGAGCGGTGCCGGCCCGTGGACCTTGGGGGCCGCCGCGATCGTAGCCGCCGGAGCCGTCTGGTGGATCGCCACCGGCGGAAGCCCGCTGGCGGCGCTCGCCGCGGATGAAGAAATCTTCGTCGCCTTCGACGATGAAGAAGGCGAATCGGAAGAGGAGCGCGAACGGGACCGAGAGCGTGACGGGGACCGTGAAGATCGTGAGCGCGAGGGTGATCGCGATCGTGACCGCGACCGTGAAGAGGGAGAGCGCGAACCTGAGCGCGACGGGGATCGACGAGACCGCGATGAAGAGCGCGAAAGAGACCGTGACGACCGGGAAGGCGAACGCCGTGAGGGAGATCGACCCCGTGAGAGAGATCGTGAACGTGATGGAGATCGCGAACGTGAAGGTGACCGGCCGCGCGAAGGCGAGCGCGATCGCCCCAGCCCGGAACAAATTCACCGACATATTCAAGAGTTGAAACACCGGATGCACGAGTTGTCGGAAGCGGGCCGCCATGAGGAGGCGGGACAAATCGAACGCCGCATTCATGAAATCGTGCGCCACTTCGAAGGTGATCGCGAACGTGAAGGCGAGCGCGATCGCCCCAGCCCGGAACAATTCCGCCGCCACATCGAAGCGATGAAGCGCCGCGTTCACGAACTTGCGGAAGCCGGGCGAGGAGAAGAGGCCGAGGCACTGGAGCGGCGAATTCACGAAGCTGTCCGGCGTTTTGAAGAGCATCATCACGAAAGAGAGCATCGCGAAGGCAATCAAATCGAAGTCGAACTAGAAAGGCTGCACCACGCTTTGCGCGACGCGATGGAAGAGGGCCGCGAGGACGAGGCGCACGGTATTCGGCGAGAGATCGAGGAGATTCACCATCACCTACGCCGGGAACGCGAAGAGCGCGGCGAGCGGCCGGACCGCCCCGACGTGAACCGCGAGGTGATCGAAGCAATTCACGCGCTGCGTGAAGAAGTCAGCCGGCTCCGCCGTGAAGTGAATGAATTGAAGGAGGCCCGCGGAGAACATGAAGGCGACCGCCCCCGTTTTGACGCCCACCCGCCGGTCGAACGCGATCGCCCGCGACCTGATCGCGAACGCGAAGGCGACCGCCGCGACCGATAGCTTATTCGCCGGCGCATAGCCAAACTTCGCAACCCGTCCTACATCGGTAGGGCGGGTTTGCAACCCCCAGGCACGTTGCACGTTAGGATATTCTCAAAAAGTGATCGCACACCAATTCCATTTCAGCGCCAATCGGCGCTGTCGATGCGATCAGTGCAAATCAAACGCCTGCCCCGTCGTCGAACCTGGGTCGCGGCATGGCGATGCCCCAATACCCGCCGCTAGCTTGAATTCGAGGGTAAAGGTCCGTCTCTTCCTCATAGATCATCCTCCTGCCAGTGTTCTGATATGAAGAGACCCACGGTCCACTGAACTTGGGGGACACGACGAAGTGTTGCACATAAGCCATCTATGCGCAGCGCGCGTTGAAAAACCTGGCGGCTTCGCCGTCCAAGAGGATTGACAATTGGGCCAATAACATTGACGATCATCGGGCATGTCCCAACCAGAAAGACACTTCGCCGACCGCCTTGCCAATAGAATCAAAGCCTGCGGAAACCCCGTGATGGTTGGGCTGGACCCGCGCTTGGAGCAGATTCCGCCGAGTGTGCGCGGCGATGTCGAGGCGAAAGATGCGCGCAAGGTTGCGTTAACCTACACGACGTTTTGCCGGGAAGTTATTGACGTGGTCGCCCCGCTGGTCGGCGTGGTGAAGCCGCAGGCCGCTTTTTTTGAACAGCTTGGCCCGCACGGGATGATGGCCCTGGGTGACGTGATTCGGTACGCGGGCGAGAAGAATCTGCTGGTTGTGCTGGATGGAAAACGGAACGACATCGGCTCAACGGCAACCGCCTATGCCCAAGGTTTCCTCGGCAGCGGCGACGCCAGCCCGTGGGGAGCGGACGCCCTGACGGTCAGCCCTTACTTGGGCGACGATAGTCTGACGCCGTTTGTCGACGTGGCGAAGGAGCGGGGCGCTGGCATCTTCGTGTTGGTGAAGACCTCGAACCCTGGCGGCAAGATGCTGCAAGATTTGGCGGTCGACGGCCAAACGCTGTACCGAACCGTTGGTGACTTCGTGAATGCGTTAGCCGAACAAACTGTTGGCGAGTGCGGGTACGGGTCAATCGGCGCTGTCGTTGGTGCCACTTACCCCGAGCAGCTTGCGGAGTTGCGCGCCGCGATGCCGAAGACCTGGTTTCTCGTCCCTGGCTTCGGTGCCCAAGGCGCAACGGCCGCTGACGTCGCCGGCGCTTTCGACGCCCAAGGGCTGGGGGCAATCGTCAACAACTCACGCGGAATCATCTTCGCGCACGCGCGAAAGGAATACGCCGACCGGTTCGCCGCGGCACAATGGCAGCAAGCGGTGGAAGCGGCTACTCGGGATATGATTGAGCAGTTGAATGCGGTGCGATGACACCTTTGGCAATCAATGAACAAGTCTAGCGACTTGTTCCACTTGCGCGGGTTGCGCTGGTGATCCGGCCTGGCGAGTGGATTGTCTTTGCCGCTGGGGGATTGTTGACCTAAAGTTTCGATGGCGGTCTACCGTGCGCCGACTTGTGGGCCGCGGCAACGTCCATTGTTACTTGAGTCCCGCACCAGCGAGTAGATACACGTGTCTGAGGCAACCTGCGAACTTTCCTCGCCTGATGTTTCCACAGTTCCTGGCATCACACAGATCGTCCAGACGTTGGAGACGCTGCGCGGCGAACGGGGTGAGTTGGAGAAGTTCGTCGAGGCGACGTTCTCAGCGCTCGAGGATCTCGGGGCGCGGCTAACTCAGCGGCAAGGGCAACTCAGTTCGCAGGAAGCCCAACTGAAAGAACGCGAAGCCCAGGTCGATCAGCGGCAGCAAGAAAACTCACAGCTTCGCGAGTTACTGCAAGCCCAGGCCGATCAACTGACCAGCATGGCGGGCCAGTTAGAGACGGTTCGCGAAGAACTGGCCCAACAGCGTGACGCATCTCCGGGCGAGGATGGCGGGCAGCTTCAAGGTGTGGTGCAAAAGCTGGAAGAGCAGCGCGACGACCTGAAGCAGCGGCTTGATGTTTGCCGCGAGGAACTCGCTCGCCGTCATGATGCGACGGAAAATCTGGCGAAGACCCAAACACAATTGGCCTCCGCCCGTGAAGAGATCCTGGACCTGCGCGAGAAAATCGCCAGCGCAACCGATAGCGATGGAACTGATCCCGACGCACAACGCGAACGCATCGCGCTGGAAACCGAATTGGAATTGGTTCGCCGTCGGGCGGCGGAACTTTCCGAGTCGCTGGCGGAACAGAAGGATCTGATGACGCAGCAGCAAGCACAGTGGACAACCGAGTTGAACCACCTGCGGCACCTGATGGATTCGCACAACGGGGCACAAATTAGCCAACCCGCACCCGCCGCTGCGGAGCCGGCCGCCGTACAAGAACCCACGAATACGCGAAGCGAGCCCGCGCCCGCGGCACCCGAAAACCCAGTCGTCGATTCCGTAATGCAACAATTCGCGCGGCTACAACAGGACGTGGCACAGCGTCGAAAGCGAAGTCAAGGTTAATCACACACTTACACGTTTCCAACGTTCCATCGGGAACTGACAATGACTAGTTCAATTCGAAAATACTATCCGGCGCTCGGCGGGCTGGCGGGCTTGGGCTTGCTGGTGGTCGGTGTGCTGACAAGCAGTTGGCTGAGCGCGACGCTCGGCGTGGTGTTGGTCTTCGCCTGCGCAGCGTGGATCGCGGTGAAGCTGCGAGTTCTTGGAAACTCCGCGACCGGTCCATCTGGCGCCGTTGAAAGTGCTTCGCCTGACTCTTCGTCGCGGCGGCCTGTGCTTCCACGCCAATCGTCGGGCGACACGGGCGACCTGGTCGAAGACATGGTTGCGTCGAACCGCTACGCGTTGCTGGTCCGCCCGCAGATCGCCGGCAACCTTTCGCCGCAGCAGTTGGAATATGCCCGCGAGGCGATGGAAGAAGACATGGCGTTGGTGCCCGAGGGCGACGTCTTCCTCTCGCAGCCTCAGCCGCGAGACGAAGAGAGCCACCCGGTGCAACCGGGCGGACGCGTGTTGCGGGTCGAAGCGGCGTTGATCGACCGCTACCCGGTATCGAACTATCAGTTCCAGCAGTTCGTTGACGCCGGCGGGTACGAAGAGATGGCCCTGTGGGACGGCGAGATTTGGCCCGGTGTGTTCGGGTTCGTCGACGCCACCGGGTGCGCGGGCCCGCGGTTTTGGAGCAACGGCCAGTACCCCAAAGGCAAGGACGACCACCCGGTCGTCGGCGTTTGTTGGTACGAGGCGGCGGCCTACGCCCGCTGGGTTGGCAAGCGGCTGCCCAGCGATGCGGAGTGGGTCAAGACCGGCTGCTGGCCGATGCCTTCGCAGCATGGCCTGCCGACGCAACGCCGTTACCCCTGGGGCGATGCTTGGGAACCGAAGCGGGCGAACGTCTGGACCGCCAACTTGGGAGATACCTGCCCCGTCACCGATTTCGAAGAGGGCGGCAGCGTCGCGGGTGTTTATGGGCTGGTCGGCAACGTTTGGGAATGGACCGCCGATCCCTTCGGGCTATGGCATGGCGACGGTTCGCACCGCGGTGCAGAGAATTTCAAAAGCCTTCGCGGCGGAGCGTTTGATACGTACTTTGAAAGCCAGGCGAACTGCCAATTCCAAAGCGGAGACAGCCCGCTGACCCGCAAGCGGAACATCGGGTTCCGCTGTGCACTGGGGCTATGCGATTTACAACCTTCGTCGCCTGCTGCTGACGGGGCCGCCGATGACCAACTTGTGTGTGAGGGCGTTTAGATGAGTGACAGCAATGTGGCGGTAACGCTCGACTCGTACCGCCTGGCCCAATACGTGGCCCAGGTGCCATGCTACATTTGTTCAGGTCCGAACACGTTCGACGCTGAACTGTGCCGCCACTGCTACGCGCCGATGGCGCTGACGCACCAGGCGAATACGCAACACATCCACCCGCAGATGATCGCCACCATCGGAGCGACCGGAGCGGGCAAGACGGTTTACCTGGGCATGTTGACCGACATGTTGTCGCGCCACGATTCCAGCCTGCAGATTCTCGCCCGCGGCGCGTTTTCGATCTCGCTGCAACAGCACACCATGAAGGCCCTTTCGGCTTGCCATTTCCCCAGCAAAACGCCCAACGAACCGGACCGTTGGAACTGGGTGCATTCGCAAGTGCGGATGAAATCGCGCCGCCGCCCTTTGGAGATCATCATGCCCGACATGGCGGGCGAAGCAATCTTGCACGAAACGGATCACCCCGGTTCGTACCCGGTCATTCGGGCGCTGCTGACGCAATGTGCGGCGATCATCGTGCTGATCGATGGCGAACGAATTTCCGAAGGCAACAACGATCAAGACTTCTTCACGATGAAGCTGCTGAGCTACCTAATGGAACTGGACGACGACAAGAAAACCGGCTGGCCGAGCCGCCCGGTGGCGATGGTCTTCAGCAAATCGGACCAGTGCGAAGAGTGCTTCGCCGACCCGGCTTCGTTCGCTCAGAAGCAGGCCCCCGGAATTTGGCAGCAGTGCGCCGAACGCTTCGGCCGACACCGATTCTTTGCCAGCGGAGTCGCCGGAGCCTGTGCCCTGCGGCCCGATGGCGGAACCTTCACGCAGACGCCGCTGCGCATCGAGCCGCGCGGCATCGTCGAACCGTTCCAATGGGTTCTAGAGCAATTGAAATAGATGACGCACTTCCAGCAAGCCGTGTTTACGTCCGTTCGCAGCGAGCGTATGGACGGCTACCAGGTGGCCGCTGCGAGCGACGGCGTCACCAAGGCGCAGAGGGAAGAGTTGCACAGTTGGGGGCCGGCCCACGATTCGTTGGTTGACGAAGACTCGCGGCTGGGCAGCATCAATTTCCACCGCTTGTCTTGCGGAACCTTTTGCCTTTCAAAGACCGTACCCGCCGGAGCCGAGTACAGCGGGCGGGCGGGTCACCGGATCTATACCACGTGTCTGCTCGCCACGGATGAGCAGATGTTTCAGTTCGCGAATCACCCGTTTCGCGTTCTGGATGCCGCGATCGCCGCGGGTCACATGCGAATCGCCCGGCGATTGTCCGACGAGTTGCCCACGGTTCACTTGCGCGGCCGGGCGTCCCCAGCGCTTCCCGCGATGCTGGAAGTATTGCAGGACGAGTCGGCCCGCCGGGCAGTATTGAAGTTGGCGGCGGCCGCGTCGCAAGGAAACGTACTACTGGATTCCGGCGGCGCGACAAAGGCGGTACTCGATCAACTGTTCAGCATCATGCCATTGGAATGTCGCGTCGAACTATCGCTGACTACCGGCCTGAAGATTTCCCCCCAACGCCCGTTTCGGATACAGCCAGCGCCCGCTGACAGGATGGAATGCCGCACGGCGACGAACCAATGTGGCGCGGCATTGGTTGAGCTGAATAGTGAGGAATCTTCTGCTACGTTCGATGCACCGGAAGGCTGGTGGGCGACCGTCAATGAACTGTTGGCGGCTAGAGAAACGGACACGCTCGTTTCGCTCCTCGCCCAACCGCGGCCAGAAATGTCGCTAAGCGATTTGGTGAATTGGTCGGAAACGGTTCCTGCGTAGTCAGTAGGAACGAGTGTTTTAACTCGCCGCGGCATCGACCGTCTGTTCGATCTGAATCGCCTTCTTCCCGCGGAACGCGCCGGGCGAGGCCAGAAACTTTGTCATGCCGGCGATGTCGACGTCCATCAGCCCGCCGGCGTCTTTGTCGGTGCTGATAATGTCACCGACGCGCAGTTCCAACAGATCCTTGGTGTTGATGTGCGTATCGACCAGCGTTACGACCAGTTCGACCGTGGCCGGGTCGAGTTGCCGGCTGATTTGCTGAATCGATTCTTCAGAAACTTCGGTCTGCCCGTAGCTTACCCAGTTGTTGGCCGTCAGCCGGTTGCTGATCCGTTCGATGCTGTTGAATGGGATACACAGGTTTATCATGCCGCGCACGTCGCCGATGGTCAGTTCAAAGCTGATCAGCACCACGACTTCATTGGGCGGAACGATCTGCACCAACTGCGGGTTGCTTTCAACGCGTTCGACTTCCAGGTCCAACTCGATCACGTTCTCCCAGGCGTGCCGCAGTTCGGCGAGGAACTTCGTCGTGATCTTCTTGACCAGCCGCAACTCTATTTCCGTCAACGGTCGCCGCGAGACCGACCCCGATTCCTTCCCCCCGCCGAGCATGCGGTCGATGATCGGGTAGAGAATCGATGGGTTGATATCGAGGATCAGGTTTCCTTCCAGCGGTTCGGCTTTCAGTAGGTTGAAGCAGGTTGGGTTCTCCAGGCTGAATACGAACTCGCTGTAGGTCAGTTGGTCGACGCTGGTCAGTTTCACCTCGACGATGCTGCGCAAGTCGCCCGATAATGCGGCCCCGAAATTCCGCCCAAAGCCTTCGTGCATCGATTGCAGCGCCCGCATTTGCTCTTTGCCGACGCGTTCGGGGCGTTTGAAGTCGTAAGGGGTGACCTTCTCTTTCATCCGCGCGGTCGCCGCATGTCCAGCCGGTTTGCCGGAGGCCATCGCCTTCGCCGGCCCGCCTGACTCCATCTGGTTGAGCAGGCTTTCGACTTCCGCTTGAGATAAGATGTCTTCGCTCATCGATCACTCCGTTGATCTAAGTGGCGGGGGCTTCCAGCCACCGTGTGGTCGGTTTCACATGATTTCTGACGGTGGCTGGAAGCCCCCGCTACGATCGCGTCTGTCCTTCGCCATAAGCGACGTACTTGTAGCTGGTGTGCTGCCTCAGGCCGCACGGGCCGCGGGCGTGGAACTTGTCGGTGCTGATGCCGATTTCCGCCCCCAACCCAAGCTGACCGCCATCGTTAAAACGCGTGCTGGCGTTGACCATCACCGCTGCGCTGTCGACGCCGGCCAGGAATGTTTCGGCAGATGCTTCGTTGGCCGTGACAATCGTGTCGGTATGCCCGCTGCCGTAAGTGTTGATGTGTTCGATGGCTTCTTCCAGCGACTGCACCACTTTCACCGAAATAATGGGAGCGAGAAACTCCTCGCGGTAATCGTCGTCGCCCGCTGGCTTGGCAGCTTCCAAAAGTTCACACGTCAATTCGTCGCCGCGCATTTCGACGCCTTCCTCGGCGAAGGCTGCGCCGATCAGCGGCAAGAATTCTGATGCGACCGACTGATGGACCAGCAACGATTCGGCGGCGTTACAAACGCCGTAGCGTTGGCATTTGGAATTCACCGTAATGCAGACCGCCTGTTGCAGATCGGCGTCGGCATCGACGTACACATGGCAATTGCCGGAAAAGTGTTTGATGACCGGCATCGTCGCTTCGGCGGCAACGCGGCGAATCAGCCCTTCGCCGCCGCGCGGAATGGCCAGATCGATCTGTTCGTTGAGCGACAGGAAATGCCCCACGGCGTCGCGGTCGGCCGTGGCCACAAGTTGCACCGCGTCGGATGGAATGTCAAACTCGGCCGCGGTCTGCTGCAAGATGTCGACGATCGCCTGACTGGAATGGGCCGCTTCCTTGCCCCCGCGCAGGATCACCGCGTTTCCGCTTTTCACGCAGATCGCCGCCGCGTCGGCCGTGACGTTCGGCCGCGATTCATAAATGAAAAACACCACGCCCAGCGGCACTCGCACTTGCTGCACCTCCAACCCGTTAGGCCGAACGCTGGAATCGATCACTTCGCCGATCGGGTCGGGCAGCGAAGCCACATCCTCCAGGCCGGCGGCGATGCCTTCGATCCGCTCGGGCGTCAGCCGCAGGCGATCGGTTTGGGCATCGGTCAACCCGAATGAAGGCGCGGCGGCGACGTCGCGCTGGTTGGCTTCGGCGATGGCCTGCTGTGCATCGCGAAGCCGCTTGGCCGATTCGCGCAGCCACCCATCTTTCTGTTGGCTATCCACGAGCGCCAGCGCGCGCGATGCCGCCTTCGCTCGGCGCGCGACGTCCTGGCAATAGGCGGCGAGGTCGGTGATCGGCGTTTCAGTTTGTGCGGTCTGGTTGGCCACGATGTCTATCTTCGGCTTGGGTGCTAGCAGAGTGAACCCACAATCGGAGTATCGGCGAATCAGGGTGGGGCGTCAATGTAGAACTGAAGCGTAGATCGGGCACTCTTGCCCGATCCGGACGGGCAAAAGTGGTCGCCCTACTCGCAGGCGAACAGCTACACGTCAAACGCATCGGGCCAGCCGCCGGCGTTGTCAAAAGTACGATCGATCGATGCTTTCAACTGCAAAGTTCGGTTCACCGCGGCGACGATGCGGCGATAGGTGGTGATGTCTTCCTGGTTCAACACGTGTCCGCGCCGATCCTTCAGCCACTTCCGCACCACTTGGTGTGCTCCAACTCGAAGCTCCCACGCTTGCTGTGCTATCGGCCCGAAGCCGCTTCCGCCATCGATCATCACGTCTTGTCCATTGCGTTTCGGGTAACCAAGTGCGACGATCGGATTGTCGTCTCCGAAATACCGAACGGGTGTATCTGAATCCAACGGTTCATGAAGGAGATGCGTCGCGACCAAATCCCGGCCAACCGCCGAAAGCGCTCGATACAACGCTGCCGCTTTGGGCAGGAACAAGCGCGGGAAATCAATCGCCAAAGCATCAGCATACTGCTGGCGGTAGCCCGTCGCATGAAACAGCGCGTAAATGTAGTGCGGCAAATCAGTAGTGTCGAAACCGCAGTGTTCGCAAGCCGCCAAAACCGCATCGCTGAAATTCGGTGTCGCTGAGTTTGCCTTTTCTCCATCAGTTCGAACACAGGGAAACACCGATTCGCTGCCGCGGTTGTCGCTGCGGATGTAGCCATCGATCACAATATCATCGGCGACCCAAAAGAAATTGGCGGGTTGCCCCGGCACGGACTGTCGGCGACAAACGAGCGCGAAGTTGTCTGGGCTAAGTTGCTCCATCAATTCCCGCCGCGGCCAGTCAACCATCCAGGGCGTCCAGAGAATCCAGCGGCGATCGAACGGCCGGTACAGGCAGGTGCGAATGTGGCGTTGCCAATTGGGTTCATCCGCCAAACGTCTTCGGGCTTCGGGCAGTTTCCACCCTCGGGTGTCGCCGGGCGGGTATTTAGACGAGCGCGTTCGTTGAAAATACCGCGCTCGGATGTCATCGTCGCAGATGGAGAGATCGGCGAAATCTTCCAGACGCTCGTTCAGTCGGTTGCGACATGTGTCGATCACGAACCAGTCGCGCGCAGTGACCGCGGCGGTCGTGTGCAACGGCATCACATCGGGCAACCGCATCGCCGCTTCGTATTCCGGCAGCAAACAATTTGAACTCGATGAAAAGAAGTAGTTCGGCGAAGTGGGCGAAATGATCGTCTTTTGTATTCGGTCCCGACCGTCAGCGGCGAGCACGGACAGCTTCTCAACTCTGGAACCCATCAAGTCGCCGCGCGTCATCTGCGGCGAGCCGCTTGCCCCACCGCCACGCCAGGCGACGGTCAGGGCCATGCCTTGGGCCGTTTCAAACAGGCTTTCGTCATCCGCTGCACCCTTTCGATGTACATGGCCGCGTTTCACGTTGCCGTGTAGATCAATCACTTCGATGTTGGAAAACGTTTCGCAAAGCCCGGCCCGCATGCCCCGAAAGGTTGGGTTATCCAGGAAGCCGTGGTTGGTGACCAAAGCGATCAACCCGGAGCCGCTCTGTTCGATTTGCCATTGGGCGAAGCGGAAGAATTTCACGTAGTCGTCATGGAGCCAGGTCTTCCGCTCGCCCAGCGGGTGGCCATCGACGTGGAAATAGCTCACGGCGTTTTCCCCATCCGGCCCTTTACCCTTTAGCAGCCGCGTAATCCAAGGGTGTGCGTTGGTTGAACTGCCGCGGTACGGGGGATTGCCGATCACCGCGTTGAAGGGCTTGGGCGCTTCCGCAGCCGGAGCGAGGCAATCGCCAAGCGAAAGCGGCAAGCGGTCGCCCGCTTGAGGAGAGTAACCGCTTGCCACCAGTTCCATCGCCAACAAGTGATTGGCCACCACGAACGCGGCGGGCAGTATTTCACAACCAGCCATGCGGTGCAGCAGTGAATCGGAGACGAAGCTACTCCACGATTCGCCATCGGCTGCGACTTCACACTGCAATTGCCGAATGCGCCTCACCAGCGTGATCAGAAAGATCCCCGAGCCTGCTGCGGGATCGAGCATTCGCAACGGCCGATCACTTCCATCCTTTATCGTTTCGCTGCGAAGCCCCTGCTGGCAGCCAAAGCTTTCACGCAACACTTCGTCCGTTCGCCGAATGAGATACTCGGTGGCCGGCTGCGGAGTGAAGTAGACTCCTAAATCTCTTCGTCGCGTTTCATCGGCGACCGCGATTAGTTGTTCGACGAATCCAATCAACGGATCGACCGCCGACTCGGTCGTCGCCGCGTTGGTGATTTCATTGGCAACCTCTAGGGCCGCTCGGTTGATTGCAGATGCCTTTGCGGAGCGCAACATCTCAGCCACCGACCGGCAAGCCGGGTGTCGCTCCGCCAGTTCAATCGCCGCATCGGCACCGGGTGTATCGCTGGCGCGCCAGTACTGGTGAACCACGGCCAGCGAGGCCGCGGAGAGTTTCGCATCTGCTGCGGAGATATTCGCGAGCGGCTCGAGTTTCACAGAGGCGGGAAGTGAACCTGCGGCGCCGACCAGCCGTTTCAAAGCCCTTTTCAAATGGCGGACCCGCTTTGCGGGAGTCGCCACCGCGCCCTGCTGCACAACCAAGACCCTTCCAATGCGAAAGAAAAGTAGGGCGGGAGGGACTCGAACCCCCAACCAACAAATTATGAGTTTGCTGCTCTAACCGATTGAGCTACCGCCCCGCGACCTTGACGTTTCGCCTCAACAACGACAATGAAAGCCTTCGAGTGGTTCAATCGTATCGGGCCTACAGCGGTGCAACAAGCGCCAGCAATGCAAGGAGTTTTCAGCGATAAACGCCGGGATGGATAAGACATTCCATGGCTGCCCTAGCATATTTGCCGATATATGTTGAGAATAAACTTGACATCAGGTAACATTGATGCGTCTCTAATACCCCCACGGACGAATACTGGGAGTTTGGGATGTTGAATTCTCGACTTTCACGACGCCGGTTGCTTGGCTCGAGCGTAGGACTCGCCGGGTTGGGTTTGCCGGGCTTGCTTAAGGCACATGGGTTGGCGGCTTCGCGCCCGCGCGCTCGCTCCTGCATCATCATCTATCTGTGGGGCGGCATCGC
>CALBTA010000537.1 GCA_937967755.1 uncultured Planctomycetaceae bacterium
CCTTCTGCGGCGTACTGCCGCGCGTTTCGACCAGCCGGCAATAGGCGACCGGGCGATTGGCCCCGATGGCTCCGGTTAGTTGTTGGAGGGTTTCACGCATGATCTTCGCTTGTCGTTCCCTCCGTGTACGAAAAATGCCGGGGCACGGAGTGACCCGACTACATTAGGCCGGTTGCAGCACTTGCAACTTCGTCCCGACCACCATCGCTTTCACACGTCCGCGGTAGTCGATCATGTGCGGCGCGATCAGGTGGGCTTCGAGGGCTTCGATGCTTTCCCACTTTTCCATCACCACGACCACGTCCGGCCGCACGCCGCCCTGGGCATCGAGGTTCGTCTCGTAATCAATCGCCGGGCCGTATTCAATGCAGCCGGCTTCTTCGTGAACGAGCGGAACGAGTTTGCGAAATTCATCCAGGAACGCATCCCGCGTACCCGGCTGCAGTTCAATCGTGGCGACAACAAAGATCATCGTGCTGTCTGTGTTCTATGGCGAAGTTGTTAAGTGCCGCACATTGCGCTGCGCGGCGAGGTGGTATGATGCAAGGCTTTGACTACCGTTATACTATGCCCGTTGGACGTGACACAGTAACCACCCAGGAAGAGTTGATGAGCCAAACGCACGTTGAGACCAAATCGGCCGCGTTGAATGTGGAGGATGCCGTGCGGCAGCGATATTCTGCCGCGTCGCAAGCGGCCGAGGCTTCGCTCTGTTGCCCGGTGAAGTACGACCCGCGTTACCTGGAGGTGCTGCCTGAGGAAATCATCGAGCGCGATTACGGCTGCGGCGACCCTTCGCAATATGTTCGCAAGGGCGAAACGGTGCTGGATTTGGGGAGCGGCGGCGGGAAGATTTGTTACATCGCCTCCCAGGTGGTCGGGCCGGAGGGACGCGTGATCGGCGTCGATATGAACGACGATATGCTCGCGCTGGCCCGCAAGTACCAGGGTGAGTTGAGCCAGAAGATCGGCTGGGACAACGTCGAATTTTTTAAGGGGCGAATTCAGGATTTGGCGCTCGACTTCGACAAGTTCGAAGCGTACCTCGCCAAGAATCCGGCGCGAACCGCTGCCGATTGGATGCAGGCGCAAGAACACGCCGAGCAACTTCGGGCCAACGAGCCAATGATCGCGTCCGATTCGGTAGATGTGATTGTTTCCAACTGTGTGCTGAATCTGGTCCGCCAGGAAGACCGCCAGCGAATGTTCGCGGAAATGTTTCGCGTGCTAAGACGGGGCGGCCGGGCGGTGATCAGCGACATCGTTTGTGACGAGCCGGTTCCGCTTCGTCTGCAAAACGATCCTGCCCTTTGGAGCGGCTGCATCAGCGGCGCGTTCGTCGAGCGTGAGTTCTACAAGACCTTCGCTGACGCGGGTTTCTACGGGATGGAATATTTGGTCTACGAAGAGGAGCCGTGGGGAACGGTCGAGGGCATAGAATTTCGGAGCGTGACGATCGCTGCCTACAAGGGGAAGGAAGGCCCCTGTTTCGATCACAAGCAAGCAGTCATTTACAAAGGCCCTTGGAAGGCGGTCATCGACGACGACGGCCACACGCTGAAGCGCGGCGAGCGGATGGCCGTTTGCGAGAAAACGTTCAACATCTACATGCGCGACCCGTATGCGAACCAGTTGATCCCGGTCGAACCGAATGAAGCGGTCGATGCCGACGATGCCCCGTCCTTCGATTGCCAGCGAGACGTCGTCCGCGAGCCGCGCGAAACGAAAGGGAGCGACTTCCAATTGACGCAACTGCCTGACGAAGGTTGTTGCGGCCCTAGCGGGTGTTGTTAAGTCTCTTTCAACCGCTTCAACACTTCAGCGTAAACTTCTTTCACGTGCGGGTCATTGGTGTCGTGCAGCACGTTCAGGTGACTGAACCCCAGGATGTTTGTGTCTTGCACACCGTCCAGACGGCCCCGCTTGACGGCGACCGCGCCGTCCCCTTTGCCCTTAATGACCTCATCCATATCGGCCAGCGACGGCTCAATCCGCGAGGTAAAAAACTTCGCCCAACTGCATCGCTCGCCGGCATTGGTGATGTAGCCGCGGACGTTGTCAAGTTCCCGTTGTGAGCAAGGTGCGCCCGTGCCGAGGAAAATACTGTACCTCACATTTGCATTACGCTGGCGGCGGTTTAGCTTCGTCAGAAAAATCGAGTTTGGTTCCAGGTCAACCGTCGCTTCGGAAAGCCCATCTTCGATTGACGAATAAAAAATGCAGCGCTTATCGCGCAGTTCTCGGCCATCCATGTATTCCCACAGGTCGAGCCCGAAGGCGAACTGGGCCAGCTCGCAACCTTGGTTCGGCGGGGCGACCATGATCAGGCGGTCGACGTTGCCGGGGTCGAGCTGGGGATCCTCAATCGCCACGCGGGCGACCAACCCACCCATCGAATGCGTCACCAGCGAGACGCGCTGTCGCGGGCGAATCTTCTTCCACCGCGCCAACTCAGCAGCCAACAACCGCCCCGATGTCTCAATCGCCTGATCGTTGGGGTAATTGAATTCGGCGCAGGCGAGGCCGTTGCGCTGTGCCATGGTGCAAAGCCGCCCCACGGTTGAAGGGTGGGCGTTCAAACCGTGGATGAAAATCACCAGGTGGTCGCTTTCCGATGCGGCCATCGACTTTTCGTGCACGCGAATGCCGAACTCGCGGCCGTTGTAGCCCTCTGGCAGCAGCGTATCGCGAAGCTGCTGCTTGACTTTGCGCTGCGAAGCCAGCAGCGCCTGATGATCAAGTTCGATGACCAACCGCGGTTCGCTTTGCGCCGATGCGGCCGGCACAATCGCCAGCGAAACCCCGTCGCCTAACAGACGGCGGGCGGTGAGCAGCGTGATGGCGGCAGTGCGACCGTCGAGTTTCATTTTCCAGCGGTCCATGCTGGAAAGCCGCAGCGTATCGTTCAACGCGCGATCGTCGTACCCTTGCGCCCTGACGACCGCTCGCACCACATCGCTCCAAGCGACGCGCCCATCTTCGGCGGTCAGCGTCGCGCGGGTGATGAACTGCTCGGTGTCGCGTTGCAGATGAACGGAATCCACAGACCGCTCGCCGGCTTGCAAATTCTCGCTAATATCGGGGTACAAACTGGCGGCCAGGCAAAGCGCCGCTGCGGTAGTCATTCGCATAGGTTATTCCTTTCAGAAAACGCCGGCAGTATTCAAAGATGAGCGCAGACCGCCAGCGCGATATGGTTATGGAATGTTATTCGTTAGCGAACGAGCTTTCTTGCGGCAATGCCAAAAGCCATGCCGCAGCAACGGGTTACAGCGCTGCGCAGTAAGCAGACAGTTAAGCCAATCGCCGCTATCAGCCCGTTGCTATCGTTCAGTTGCCGCGGCGCTGAGTTTGGTCACAACGTAATTGCGGGCTGGTGCGCTGGAATGCTGTAGCAAAGATCGTTTCCTCCCGGTAGCTAGAAGCCCCGCTACGAACCGGTCCGCTGTTGCGTTATCTCAATCGCCTTCAACAACCCACGGGCTTTGTTGAGGGTTTCTTGATACTCCGCCGCCGGGTTGCTGTCGGCGACGATGCCGGCACCGGCCTGGACATAAGCGATGCCGTCTTGGATCACCATCGTTCGCAGAGCGATGCAGGTGTCCATGTTGCCGCCGTAGTCGATGTAGCCGACCGCGCCGGCGTAAGGGCCGCGGCGGTGCGGTTCGATCTCGTCGATGATCTCCATCGCCCGCACCTTCGGCGCGCCGCTGACCGTTCCAGCCGGCAGGCAGGCCCGCAGCGCGTCGAACGCATCGCAATCGTCGCGCAGCTCACCGGTGACGTTGGAAGTAATGTGCATCACGTGGCTATAGCGTTCGATCACCATCACGTCGGAGAGTTCGACCGTGCGGTATTTCGCCACCCGCCCAACATCATTGCGGCCCAGGTCGACCAGCATCACATGTTCGGCCCGCTCTTTTTCGTCGGCTAGCAATTCTTCGCCCAACCGCCGGTCCTCCGCTTCACTCTCCCCGCGCGGGCGGGTGCCGGCCAACGGGCGAACGGTTACTTTGTTGTTCATCACCCGCACCATAATCTCAGGCGAACTGCCGACCAGCGTCGTTTCCGGCGTGCGGAGGAAGAACATGAACGGGCTGGGGTTCACAATTCGCAGCGTGCGGTAAATCTCAAACGGATCGGATTGAATCGGAACGCTCAGGCGTTGGCTGAACACGACCTGAAAGATATCGCCAGCCCGAATGTACTCAACACATTTCCGCACGGCGTTTTCGAACGTTGGCTGATCGAAGTTCGATGTGTACGGCAGCGTCACTTCGCCCGCAGTGCTGATGTCGCTGGCGGCCAGCGGCTGCTCGGCGGGCGTTGCGAGTTGCGCTGCTAACTCATCGACGCGCTGCGCCGCAGCGTTGTACGCATCCCGCAGTGCTTCCGGCGAATTTGCACCCGATACATCGGCCAGCACGACAACGATCACCGTTTTGGAAACGTTGTCGAACACGATCATGTGGTCGTAGAAGGCGAACGACAAGTCGGGTAGGCCGCGGTCGTCCTCCGGCGCGCTGGGCAAGTGTTCGGTGTAGCGCACCACATCGTAACCGGCGTATCCGACCGCCCCGGCGATGAACGGCGGCAGGTCGTCAGGGTGAGCGACCTTCACGTTCGCGACGCGGCGGCGCAATTCGTCTAGCGGGTCGTCGGATTGAAACGTTTCAGTTTCTCCCGCGGCATCGGTCACCGTGACGCTGTTACCACTGTCCGAAACCAGCAGTGAAGGCCGCGATGCGAGAAAGCTGTACCGCCCCACTTTCTCTCCGCCGATCACACTTTCAAACAGGCAAGCCGGCCCGCCATCGTCAATGCGGTGAAACGCGCTGACCGGCGTCAACGGATCACCAATCAAGCGGCGATAGACCGGCACGCGGTCATGACCGTTCGCGAGTTGAGAGAATACTTCGAAGGTTGGCGAGTGGGGCATTGTGAATGCGGATTGTGGAATGCGGATTGCGGAGTAAATCGTACTCGTCTTCTCGCACTCGTCTTCTCGTCCTCGACGAGCCGCCGATGGAGTCAACCATTCAGGTGCGTAGTGAGTCGGGTACAGCTACGAAAACAGGATACCTTCGAGAAGTGCAAGCTCAGATTTGTGTCAGTCGGCCGAGTTTCGAGGACGAGAAGACGAGGACGAGTACGAGAACGATGAGCCGATGGGACACACCGCATGCTTTGGAGTTCGGTAGGAACATCTATCAAACTTGACACCCCCCGGGCCGTCGCTAGAATCCTAACTGCTAATGTACACAATGACTTACGCCAAATCATAGGCGGCGTCCGCCTTCAGGAAAGCTACCGATGCGCTGCCAAATGTGTGAACGCCCGGCGACGTTTCACATCACCGAGTTGAACGACGGCGAGGTGAACGAGGTTCACCTTTGCGAAGAGCACGCCCGCGGCTACCTGGCCCAGTCGGAGGAAGAGACCCCGGTGGCCAGCAGCAGTTCATCGCTGGCCGGGGCGCTGGCCCAGCAGTTGGAACTAGGGCAGACGGCCGAGGAACTGGCCCGGCTTGATCAGCAATCTTGCCCCGTGTGCGGCATCACGTTCTACCAGTTCCGCAACCAGGGCCGGCTGGGTTGCCCGCATGATTACGTCGCGTTCGATAATGAGTTGGAACCGCTCATCAGCAACATTCACGGAGCGACGCAGCACAAGGGCAAACGGCCCCGGCACCTCCCGGCCAGCGGAGAGCAGCGCACCGAACTGATCAAGTTGCGGCGCGAAATGAAAGAAGCGGTCGAGCGCGAAGACTACGAGCGGGCGTCGCAGCTACGCGACGAGATCCGCCGCCTGGAAGACGAGCCGCGCGAAGATGCCCCGGCGAGCGAGACTGAAGGCCGCGAATAGGCGATCATGAAATTCAACGACCTGGCGGAACAATCGAGCGCCTGGCTGCGGGGAATCGGGCCTGAGTCCGACATCGTGATCAGTACGCGCGTCCGCCTGGCCCGCAACTTGGCGGAGTTTCCCTTCATCCGCCGCTGCACCGACCACGACCGGGCGGCCATCGAACAGACCGTTCACCGCCGCATTGATGAACTGCCGGAACTAAAAGATCTGTTGTACGTCGATGTGAACGTTTTGCCTTCGGTCGATCGGCAGTTTCTAGTCGAACGCCAACTCATCAGCCGCGAGCATGCCGAAAGCGAAGGGGCCAGGGCGGTCGCCATCGACCAGCAGGAAAATTACAGCCTGATGGTGAACGAAGAAGACCACCTGCGGATGCAAGTCATTCGCAGCGGGCTTGATTTGGAAGCTGCCTGGGAACAGATCGGCAACATCGATGATCTGATCGAGCAGAAAGTGACGTTCGCCTTTCACGAAAAGTACGGCTACCTCACCGCGTGCCCGACCAACGTCGGCACGGGGATGCGCGTTAGCGTGATGCTGCACCTGCCGGCGTTGGTTATGACGCGGCAGATAGAAAAGGTGTTTCGCAGCCTGCAAAAAATCAACCTCGCGGTGCGTGGGTTGTACGGCGAAGGCTCGCAGGCGATGGGTGATTTTTATCAGATCAGCAATCAGATCACGCTCGGCCGTACCGAGGAAGAACTGCTGAACCAGGTCGGCGAAGTCGTGCCGGCGCTCATCGGGTATGAACGTAAGGCCCGCGACTACCTGGTTCGCGAAGGCCACCGCGACTTGCACGACCGGGTCAGCCGGGCCTACGGCATTCTTTGCACCGCCCAAACGATCAGCAGCGAGGAAACCATGCACCTGCTTTCCAGCGTGCGGATGGGCGTGAACCTCGGCCTGATCGAAGACCTCGAAATTCCGACTATCAACAAGCTGTTCATCCACACGCAGCCCGCCCATCTGCAAAAACTGAGCGGGTCAGAACTCGACACGTCCGCCCGCAACATCGAACGGGCGATGTATCTACAACGCAACCTCCGCCCTGACGGCAACGGCAACCCGGCGGAGCAAAATTAATGTCGTTGTTCGCCCCGCGAACAACGGTCTTTTCGCGAAGCGAAAGGCGACGATGTCCGAACCACACGCCGTCAACCCGTACGCATCGCCGCAGGCGGAAGATCAACTGCCGCGATTGCACCTGCCGGCGCGCAACCGCGCGAAATGGATCGTCCGCTGCACGCTGATGATCCTGGCCGTTCCGGTTGCCGTCAACGTTTGCGCGATCTGTTTTGGTGACACCGGGCATCGCGGACTGGCGATGGACTTGCGCTGGCTGCTGGCCATCTGGAACGCCATCTGGCTGACACTCTTGTTCGCGGCGCTATGGATGATCGGCCTCTGGCTGATTGAATCGCTGGCCCGCGCGATTCACTTTTTTGCCGGCGGAAAGACCACCCGCGCGCAATGGCTGACCTCGCTCCATGAATCGCTCTGGCCGATGGTACCGGTCGCGGCGATGGGAAGCATGTTGTGGGTCGCCTGGCTCGGTGTGTTCTTCCTCGCTAGTCACGCCGGTGGGTACATGACCGACGTAGTCTTCCAATGCGGTGCCCATCTATTAGGGGCATGCGTCTACGGCAACGTCTTTTGGAACTGGTATCTGCTTCGCCGCCAGTAGGCACACGCTGGCAGCTTGCCGCTA
>CALBTA010000538.1 GCA_937967755.1 uncultured Planctomycetaceae bacterium
CCGCTGCGCGACGACCCTGGGCTACGATGAAAAACGCCTTCGGCGTATCTACCGCTCCGTGGAACAAGTCTCCAGACTTGTTCGAGCCGAATCGCCACCGATAGGCAAACCGTCATGAAACGAACCACAGGGAACACAGAGAAGCACTGAGAATTGCCAGAAAGCAGCAGACGGAGTTGAATTTACCAAGGTCGACTGCGAGAATCATAACGTTTCTCCGTGGACAGCTACGTTGACGAATGGGGTTGAACACTGTGACAGCGTGAACCACGCACGCCCGATCACACGGCCCGAGTCAGCCAACCTAACCGGCTCCGCCCCCAACCACGGACATACTTGGATTCTTTATGTCTCTCAAACCACCGCTATGGCCAAGTTCAGCAAAGAAGAACGAAAGGCACGCGTAAAACAATGGCAAGACGCCGAGCGAACCGAACTTGTCGCGTCGATGCCGCTCTCGGCACAACAGTTGAATTCGCTTCTCGATTACCTCGACGCAAACCTCAAATCGTGCGATCACACAACCAAGCTCACTGACATCTTCCTCCATGTCGAAAAACTGGACAAAGATCTCGTGCTGCCGTGGCTTGCAGATCACGGCGGGTACTGTGATTGCGAGGTACTCTGCAACCTCGATGATCTCGCCAACTCTTTCCGCCAACGGCCAACCCCGTCGAAACCAAAACCAAAAACGAAACGGGCTGCCCGCGATCTAACCTCAGTCACTGGCTGGAATCTCAATGCTTTGCCACAACCATGGCGGATCGCAAATATGCACTCTGCCGACGAACCGCTAAAGATACAAATGGGGAAAAAGGGTGGCTGCACGATCACGCTCGTCGAATCACCAATGCCTCCGGGTGACCCGATGTCTGATGATTATTGGTCCGCACTCTGGTACGCTCGCACTGAACTGCCAATGAAATGGCCGATTCGTATCACTCGCGCGGCACTTGACTTGCCGAATAATCTTCAATCAACACTCGTGCAATCATCAGGTTGGATTCCGGTTTATTGTTGGATCGTCCCCGAAAATCAAGGTTGGTATCTTGAAATCCGAACCGAACTAAACCGCCAAAAAGGTGATCTTCCACAAGTCGCCGACTTGGTGTCTCAACTGCAAACATACGAGGCATAACGCCTCATATGCCGGTTTAGATCAGGAACTCTTAAAAAACCGTCTTGGACTACTTTTTGGGGACTTGGAACGGTTTCCAGTTCTCTTTCCTACGCCGCTTTGCGCAGCAGCATCCCGGCTTCGGGTTGGAAGTTTACCAACTCCCGCACGGCGTAGTGCTGTTTGCGTTGGTTGCCGTAGTAGATGCGGGCGGAGACTTCGCCGAGCAGCCCGAGGCTGAGGAATTGAATTCCCGCCAGGGCTGAGACGAGCGAAAGCAGCAATAGCGGGTTGCCGGTCATGTCGACCCCGCCGATTAGTTTCATGCCGGCGGTCAGCACCGCCGCGAGCATGCAGATGGCGAAACAGATCAGCCCCACGCCGCCGAACAACTTCATCGGGTGGGCGAAATAGTCGAGCATGTATTTCACCGTGACCAAATCGAGCAGCACGCGAAACGTGCGGTCGATGCCGTATTTCGTCTGGCCGGCGGTTCTTGGGAAATGGTTCGTCACCACCTCAGCACAGCGGGCACCGCGCTGGTGGGCGAGGATCGGAATGAAGCGGTGCATTTCTCCGTAGAGTTCGATCTCTTGCGCGATTTCGCGGCGCATGACTTTCAGCGTGCAACCCAGGTCGTGGATCGGAAAGCGCGTGACCTTAGAAATCAGCCAGTTGGCAATTTGCGAAGGAATCTTGCGGTGTACCAACGCATCCTTACGGTCCTTCCGCCAGCCGTGGACCAGGTCGTAGCCTTCGTCCAGTTTGGCCAGCATCATCGGAATATCGGCCGGGTCGTTTTGCATGTCGCCGTCGATGGTGACGATCACATCGCAGTTCGACAGATCGATGCCCGCCTGCATCGCGGCGGTTTGGCCGTAGTTGCGGCGGAACTCGACGATGCGAACTTTGGGGTCGCTGGCGGCGATCTCGCGCAGCTTTTCGCTGGTGCCATCAGTCGAGCCGTCGTTGACGAACAGAATCTCATACGGCCGATCCAACTCGGGCAGCACCTTGTGCAACTCCCAATAGAGACGCGAGATGTTATCGCGTTCGTTGTAAACCGGGATCACGATCGAAACGCTGTTCATCCTGTGCCTCCATGCACCAATCGATGAGTTTCGGTTTGCGCACTGAGCGGCAAGGCGCTAGCCGCCGGTAAGTTCACTGCCACCTCCGGCTCGCGCCTTGCCGCTCACCCTACGAAGGAAGTCTATTCCCGCCCGTTCCTTCCCAACAACAGCAATCGCACGCGGCCGTGCTATCAACGCTGGCAAGCCGCCGATTGCCACGCGGCTATAGTCCACTAGAATCGCAAGCAAATGGATCTGCCCTACTACCCCATCAACGATTTCGGCCCGCTGATGAAGGGGCTGGCGATTGGCGGATTGGGGATCATCCACGTCTTTCTCGCCCAATTCGCCATCGGCGGCGGAATGCTGCTGTGCTATTTGCAATGGCTGGCCCAAACCGGGCGTTGCCGGCAGGCCCGGGCGTTCGTCGACGGGTATTTCAAAGTGCTGGTGCTGGTCAGCTTCGTTCTGGGCGCGGTGACCGGCGTGGGCATGTGGTTCACCACCATCCAAGTCAGCCCCCGCACCATCGGCATGATGGTCGACGAGTTCCATTGGATTTGGGCGATCGAGTGGACGTTCTTTTCGCTGGAGGTCACCGCGGGGTATTGCTTCTACCGCTATGGGAAGCGGCTGAACGACTCTTCGCGAATGGCATTGCTTTCGCTTTACGCCACCGCCGCGTGGTTCAGCCTGTTTTGGATCAACGGCATCCTTTCCTGGCAACTGACGCCGGGCGGGTGGACGGAGACCGGGCACGTTTGGGCCGGGTTTTTCAACCCCAGCTTTTTTCCGTCGCTGATTTTCCGCACAGTCACTTCGATGGCCATCGCCGCCTTCGCCGCTTGCCTGGTGATCAACCTGATGCCCGAAGGGAACCGCGAAGATCGCACGATCCTGCTGCGCAAAGCGGCCCACTTCCTGGCACCGCTAGGGCTGATGCCGCTGTTGGGCGTCTGGTATTTCGCGACAATTCCGGCCGACAGCCGGGCTTATGTGATGGGGGGCAGCGCCGCGATGACGTTGTTCATGTCGCTGGCGGTGTTGGTTTCGTTTCTGATCGGTGCGTATTCGCTGTTGGCCTTGTTGAAACGAACGATGTACATGAACGGGGCGACTTCGCTGTTGCTGTTGGCGTTGACGCTGGTCGCCACCGCCGGCGGAGAGTTCGTTCGCGAAGGGGTCCGCAAACCCTACACGGTTCGAATGGCGCTGTACTCCAACTCGATTCGCCCCGACGAGATCGAACATTTGCGGCGCGTCGGTTCGGTGACGAACGATCCTTACCCGTTGCTCGAAGCGGAAGAACTTCCCAACGAACAGTTGCGGCTGGGGGCGAAGGTCTACCGCTTTCAATGCAGCATTTGCCACACCACCAGCGGCGTGAACGGCCTGAAAGAACTGACCCACGCCTGGTCGCCGGAGCAGAAGCGGCTGATGATCGCGCAGTTGCAACGAACCAAACCGTTCATGCCGCCGTTTGCTGGATCGGCCGAAGAGTTGGAGGCGCTCGTGCAATATTTGCAGTGGCACGGCGAGGGCCAGCCCGACGACTGGCCCGAAACGCATGACGAAGAAGTGTTGGCGCAGATCCAACAATGGCTGGACGAGGCCGGGACGCAAGCCGGCCAGGCCCACACCGGCGACGTCGCCAACAGCGGAGGCGAGCAGTGAACGCGCCGCTTCCGCTGGGGCATCCGTGGCCGACGACGCTGTACCTGGCGTTGTACATGGTGACGCTCTCGGCCCATTTCCTGTTGATGCATTACGTGGTGGCTGGCGTTCTATACACAGCATGGTGCGCTGGCTCGCCGCGGAAGGGAGCACTCGATGGGCCGCTGGTTTCGCTGATTCGGGATTGGCTGCCATTGATGCTCGGCGGGGCCATCACCGCTGGGGTCGCGCCGCTGCTATTCGTGCAAATTCTTTATCAAAAGCATTTCTACACCGCCAACCTGTTGCTGTTTCACCGCTGGATGGCCGTGTTGCCCGTGCTGATCGCGGCGTTCTATGCCCTCTATTTGATGAAGACGTCGCGGTTCGCGCGCTGGCCGCGGGCGGGCCGGGCGGCGCTGGCGGCCGCGACGTTGGGGTTGCTCGGGTTCATTGGCTGGTCGTGGACAGAAAATCACCTACTGAGCATTCAAGAAAACGCCTGGGTGGAACAATTCGCCGGTGAAAGTTGGTTTTACGCACATGGAACGTTGCTGCCGCGAGCGCTGTTCTGGCTGTGCAATACGGTACCGACGTTGGCCATGATGCTGGCGTGGCAACGGCGTTACCAGGAAAAAATATCCGAAGGCGACGAGGTGGAGGATTGCTCGCGGCGATTGGCGATTGTCGCTGTGGCCGGCTCAGTACTGATCATCGCCACTGCAGGTTTCTGGGCTGCGGCCATCACACCGGGCGTTCGCGAAGCGGTGACCGGATCGCCGAACGTGACGTTCGTAGTCATGTTGGCGATCGGGATGGCCGTTGAAGTCGCCGGGTGGGCGTGGGTGTTTTCGAAACGACGGTTGCGCGGGGGTGCGCTGTTGGGTGTCTCGGTCGGCACGGGCTTACGAATCTTCAGCATCGTCGGGTTGCGCGAAGCAATCCGGCTGGCGCACATTGATATTGCGGCGCTCTACCCGCGTCATGCCGCGGCCGCCGAAGTCGGCGGGCTAGGGTTGTTCCTACTGATCCTGGTCATCAACACGCTACTCATCGCAGCCAGCATCTGGCTCGTCCGCCGAGGGTGGCGAGAAGAGTAGGTACATCTGCGTGAATGGGTTCGTACGACGGAGTTGTACTCCGTCGTGGACGCAGTGGAACTGCGTCCTGCGTCATTTCAAAATCCGCAGCAAGTCGTTAAACTCATCCGTCCATACGATTGGTTCAACATCATCGTTGTCGAATGTTTCGGCGACTTCTGAAATCAATTCCGCCTTAAGCATTTCCCGGTTGCGCGTCAACAGCATCCACTGCGAAGTGAACTTCCAACTCGCCCGATCGCCTGGGGCGTCGACCAGCACCCAATGCAATTGTTGCTCTTCCGCCAACCCGAGCAGGACTGGCTGGAGGTTCAGGTAGTCGTTGCTGATGTGAACCGCGATGACCCCGTCGTCGCGCAGATGCCGCAGATAAATTGCCATCGCCTCCCGGGTGAGCAGGTGGGTCGGCACCGCGTCGCCGCTAAAGGCGTCGAGGACGAGGACATCGAACTGCTGCGAAGGCTCGCGTTCCAGCACCAACCGCGCATCGCCTGGGATGAGGGAAATGTCGGCAGGCGAATCGGCGAGGAAGGTGAAGTGCTCACGGGCAAAGTCTATGACCGCCGGGTTGATTTCGTAGAAACGGTAGCGGTCTCCCGCACGGCCGTAAGCCGCGATCGTGCCCGCGCCCAGGCCGACCGCGCCGACATGGATCGGCTCTTCGCGCTGTTCGTTGAACCACCGCAACGTGCGGCCGACGCCCCCTTCGGTGTGATAGTAAGTTGTCGGCTGCCGCCGGCGAGCGTCGGAATCGAACTGCACGCCATGAATGATGTGGCCGTGCACCATCGCAATCAGGCGTTCACCCTGCTGGTCGGTGGCATCGCTTTTGATCGACACGACGCCGTAGAAGTTCCGCCGCGCGTCGTCCGTCGCCGAGTGTGCCGGCTTGATCAATTCGGTGTTGATCATCAATAGCACACCGCACACCAGCAAACCCACGCCGATCAGTTTTTTGTAGTCCGGTTTCCCGTCGTCTGGTTTCACTGAAACTGTAAGTGATGGATTTCGGAGAAGCCCGCCGACAAACGCGGCATCGGCCAATACCCAGGCCGCCAGCGCAAAGCCGGCGGCGTTGCACAGGTTCATTTCGAAGTAACTGCTCAGCAACCAAGGACAGGCGACTGCGACGAGCAGCCCGCCCACCGCTCCGCCGGCCGAGCACATCAGGTAGAACAGCGTCAGGTAGCGCGGCGAGGGTTTCAAGCGGACCAACTCTCCGTGGCAAAGCATGCAAACGAAGAACATCGCCGCGAAGCAGACGACGATTTCCAGCAAATACTGGTGAGCCAGCCAATCGTTCGTTCGCAAGCTGAACAACAGGCACGCCCCCAGGCCACCGGCGGCGAAGACTGAACGGGCGTACCAGCGCGGGCTGTCGAAGCAAATGACGAATGTCAGCAGGTACAAGCTGAGCGGCACGACCCACAGGAACGGCGTCGCGGGCAGGTTCTGGCAGACGTGATTCGTCGTCGCCAACAACATCACCGAAGCCAACGCCGGCAGCCCCAGCCACTTCGCCAACATCACCCAACAGGGCGGCTCGTCGCCGGTGTCTTTTGTTTCGCTGGGATCATTGGCAATCGATCGGATGCGTTCCCTTCGCCAAAGCTGCCAAACACAAGCCGCGCAGGCCAATGCGTACAGCGTGAACAGCAACGTCCATAACACACCCTGCGCCGCGACGGCCAGCACCGGTTCGAACAGCAATGGATAACTTAGCAACGCGAGCAGAGAACCCAAGTTCGACAGCGCAAAGAACCGGTACGGCGAACGCCCCAGCGTGACGTGCGAAAACCACGACTGCATCAACGGCCCCGTCGCCGAGAGCACGAAGTACGGTGTGCCAACCGTCGCGGTTAGCAGCAGCATGATGCGGAGGCTGGGTGAATCATCGGCCAGCGGCTTCCAGGAAACATCCGGGATGATCGGCAACGCGAGCAACGCCGCGCATACCAACAACGCATGCACCAACCCTTGCCGGCGGGGCGAAAGGAATTTCGTCAGAGCGTGGGCGTAAAGGTACCCGCCGAACAGCACGACCTGAAAGAACAGCATGCAAGTCGTCCAAACCGCCGGGCTGCCGCCGAACCAAGGCAAGATGCGCTTGCTCACGATCGGCTGCACTTGAAACACCAAGAACGCACCGGTGGCAATCGCCAACGCAAAGCTGAGGGTGGTAAGGTGTTTGTTCATATCAAGTACGACGGTCTTCCAAGGCCGTCGAAGGTTTCTTTGCATAGATTGCGTTCGTTTAACCGCGCCCCAACGGGAAGCGCGTCGGCTGGCGTGTAGCGACGCGCTTCCCGCCGGACTTGCCGTTAACCGAGTTCACGATTCACAGCTTCAAATAGGCAAGTCCTCTGGGGCGCGGTTAAACGAGCGATACGGTACGGGAAACCCGCGCTTATCAAACACAAGCCGGTTCGGTCAGTTCCTCATCGGATGATTCAGTGCCGTCGACATCCAAGTGCTCGGTGCCGCTGTCTTGTTGATGATCGCTCGCTTCGGTTTCACCCTCTTCACAGTCGCCCAGCTTCTTCGGCCGTGTAAACACCGCCGCCAAATAAAGGCCTGCCACCACCAGCAGCAGCGCCTTCACGCCAACGACAAACGTGATCGATTGCAGCAT
>CALBTA010000539.1 GCA_937967755.1 uncultured Planctomycetaceae bacterium
GCCAGCAAGCTGCAAGTTTACCGGCGCGGTGAGTTGGCACTGCACAACCGCCAGCACGTTCCGGCTGGGTTTCATCCGACGGCGGGCGCGGTCTTGGTGACCGATGATGCCGACCTCGCCAGAATCAACCTTGCCAGCTACCGCGTAGAAACATTCGACGCCGAGATTCGCAACGTCAACAGCCGCGAACTCTTTCGCGCGGCCTACCGCGGCCGCCTGCAGGAATACCTCGACCAGCACCGCAAGACATTCGCGCTGGCGGTGCGTACCCGTGGTCACTGATTGGCAAGGCGCTAGCCGCCGGTGTGACACCTAACGCGACGAACCGGCGGCTAGCGCCTGGCCGCTCAGAAAACGGTGGCTGCAAGCCCCCGCTACTATTCGGCCATCGCTTTGCCGCTGATGAGTTGGATGAACTCTTCGTTGGAATCGAACCGGCCGAGCTGGGTGGTCAGTTGCTCCATCGCGTCGACGTGATGCATTGACGACAGCGTGCGCCGCAGCATATTCACCGCGTGCAGCGTCCCAGGGTTCAGCAGCAACTCTTCACGGCGGGTTCCGCTTTGCGAAATATCAACCGCGGGCCAAACGCGCCGGTCGGCCAGCTTGCGGTCGAGGGCCAACTCCATATTGCCGGTCCCTTTGAACTCTTGGAAGATCAGCTCGTCCATGCGGCTGCCGGTATCGACCAGCGCCGTGCCGACGACCGTAAGCGAACCCCCTTCCTCGAAGACGCGCGCGGTGGCGAACAGCTTCTTGGGAATATCCATCGCCTTGATGTCAACGCCGCCGCTCATCGTGCGGCCGGTGTTGCCGACCCACTTGTTGAAAGCGCGGGCCAGGCGGGTGATCGAATCGAGCACCAGGAACACGTCCCGGCCCTCTTCCGCCAGGCGCTTCGCCCGGTCGATCACGAACTGGCTGAGCCGCACGTGGCTTTCGACATCCTGGTCGAGGCTGCTGGCGATCACTTCGCCGTCGACGTTCCGCTTCATGTCCGTCACTTCTTCCGGACGTTCGTCGATGAGCAAAACGATCAACTTGATATCGGGATGATTCTTCGCGACGCCTTGGCTGATGTGTTGCAGCATCACCGTTTTTCCGCTGCGCGGCGGGGCGACGATCAACGCCCGTTGCCCTTTGCCCAACGGCGTCAGCAAATCCATCACCCGCGTGGTGAGCGGGCCGTCCTTGGTTTCCAGGCGTAGCCACTCTTCCGGGTTGATCGGCGTCAGCGAGTCGAACGATTTGACCTTCAGGTAATCATCCGGCGGCATGCCGTCGACGTCGACGATTTCCCGCAAGCGCGGGCCTTGGCCGCGGCGGTGGCTTTGCACCATGCCCTTGATCATCACCCCCTGGCGGAGACCGTACTTCTCGATCATTGTGCCGGGCACGAACGGGTCACTCCGTTCGCGGGAGTAGTTGTTTTCCGGGCTGCGGAGAAAGCCGTATCCGTTGGGGTGCATTTCTAGCAACCCGTAACCGGCTTCCAACTTGTTCGGATCGCCATTTCCGCTTGGCTCATAATCGTGATCGCGCTGGCGATTATTGTTGTACCGCCCGCCGCCACTGTTGTTGCCACCACGTCGCCGGCGTCGATTCCCGCCTGACTGTCCCCCGCCGCCTCCAGAGCGATCGTAAGCTCCACCCGATCCGCGGCGTCCTCTGCGTTTCTTCCCCATTATTTCACCTTCAAACAAAATGGCACCCGGCAAGAGAACACCGGGCAAAGAGATAGTTCAGCCCCAACGCCGGCAGTCGATTTGGCTTCCGAGAAGCCGCCGCTGGCGAAAAAGTGATAGCTGGGCTGAAGAACATAAGGTCTAAGATCGTTCGTATTCCAGTTGACGAACATTCGTAACTTCGCTGCCGAGGCAGTCCAGGCATTAGGAGGCGCGTAACCCACGGCGCACACAAAGCTGGGTAATGTTTTGGTCGGCCAGCTAGTGTTGCTGGCGCGGACAGAATTTTCCGGCGTCCGGGTACCGATTCCTTCAAAGAATGATCCCGCGATCGTCAACGAACAGATCGCAGAACGGCCATGAATGCCAGCGGCGTCCATTTTTCAGTGGTTCGCGAAATCGTTCGCGCTGGTCAACGCCAGGGACTGAAAATGGCGGCTCCTAAAGCTACGCGTGGAACCAAAGACGCCTACATCAAACACTGGTAGGCCGATGACTATGGGCATCTTAGTAGGCTATTCGTCTGTGTCAAGCTATCACTGGATCAATTCTTGGCGATTTTGGCAAGATTTTCCGCATTTCGCCCCACCTGACGATCTATCCCAGCTTGCGGGGCTTGGGAATTGCTGTCGCCGTCGCACGGGATTCGCGGTAATTTCGCTAATCCGCAGCCTCGCCAAAACCGGAACTTTTGCTGGAATCAGGCCGCTGGGGAGTCCGATACAGATACACCGCAGGGACTCCTCTGCCCTAATCGCAGCCATTGAAATGGAAGAAGGTTGATCGCATGGTCCGTCGCCGTAGTGTTGTTCTTTCGCTTTGCCTGACTGCACTGTTTGCCGGCAGCGGCGTCTGCCAGGAAGGAATTTCCTGGGCCCCCGATGTGAACGCGGCGATCGCGACCGCCTCTCGCAACAACCAGTTGGTGTTGCTGCACTTTTGGGCACCCGGTTGCCGGCCCTGCGTGGCGTTGGAATCGAATGTGTTCAACCGGCCCGACGTCGCGGCGGCCATCTCGCAAGGATTTGTTCCCGTCAAGGTGAACGCCGAAAACCACCC
>CALBTA010000540.1 GCA_937967755.1 uncultured Planctomycetaceae bacterium
AGATTTGGGATTTCAGATTGGTTTGTCATTGGTCATTTGTCATTGGTCATTGGTACTTCCCACTCGCAGGCCGAACGATGTTGGCCGCTGAACTGGAGCCGCACTTGCGGCCGGCGATTCAATCCTCGGCGAGCCGGCGAAGACTTCGACTTCCTTGAAACCCGTCACGCGGGCGACGAATGTCTCGTCGCGGTCGAGCAGCGACTGCATTTTGATCACGTCGTCTTTCGCCCCATCTTCGGTCGCCTTGGCGGAAGTGCGAACCTGCACGCCCCCCGCCCGGGCAAAAACCGTGACGACGCTACCACGGTTGACAAGAATCGCGGGGCGAACATCGCTCTGCCGGACGGGCTGGCCGGCAGACAGCGGCCGCGTCACCTCTTGGCCGACGATACGGTCGGCGTGAAAAACCGCTCCGGTCGCCAGCCGCGGCGAAACCGATTCGATCCGCAAATCGCTCGCCTGAATCACTTGCCCGCGCTGCAATGGCCGCGTCGTGGCGACAACATCGATTCGCGGCTCGGCCTTGGCGACTTTCGACTTTTCAGGCTCGGGAGTTTCTACCGGCTCGACAACGCCCGGTTCGTTCTTCGGAACCTCCACCGCTGGCGGCTTCGCAGCCGAAATCCGTACCGTACTAGCTCCAGCAATTCGATTCGCACGCAGATCCACTCCGCGCTGCGAAAGAATGTCTTGAATCTCACGCGATCGAACCAGCCGCGATTGTCCTTCCGCGGGTGCCGGAAAAAGCTCGACTCTCGATAACCGCGAGACTAAATCCGCGTCGTTAGCATAGATGCCGGCGACGTCTCCAAGCGTTACGAGCGCTGCTTCACAGACGCACTCCCGGCGCAGATGCAATTCCGCGGCGCTTGTTGTTGCGAATCCGCAAGCGGCGACGATGGTTAGCAGCGATGTTATCAGTAGCGTCTTGAACATTATTGTTTCGTGCTTCGAATTTGTTTCGGATTTCGAGATTCACATTTCGGATTTCAACTAGAACCTTCTCAAATTCGAAATCAGTTGCAGAATCTGGTCGCCGGCTTGCACGGTCTGCGAGTTCAGTTCGAACGACCGCTGTGTGGTGATCAGATCAATCAGTTCCTGCACCGGTTCGACGTTCGACGCCTCGAGCACACCCTGCCGCAATTGCCCGAGCCCATTGACCCCAGGCGTATCGGGCGTGGCAGTTCCCGAAGCGTCGGTCGCGGCATACATCGTATCGCCCAGCTTCAGCAAGCCGTCAGGGTTAACGAACGTTGCCAGTTGCAACTGCCCGGCGTTGGAAAGCGTATCGCTTCCCGGCGTGCGGTAATCGACCGAGCCGTCGGTGCCGATGGAGATTTCGGTCGCGTCCGGCGGAATCGTAATCGCCGGTTCGATCAGCCGCCCGACGTTGGCCGAACCGACCACCAACTGCCCTTGTGCATTCAGGTCCAGGTGACCGGCACGGGTGTACAGCGTATCGCCAGAGGCCGGATCAACCACCTGCAAGAATCCTCTGCCTTGCACGGCGATATCCAAGTTGCGGCCGGTTTGCAGCAACGCCCCTTGGCGAAAGTCGGTCTGCACGCTGGTGACGCGCGTACCCAAACCGATCTGAATTCCCGCCGGCGTCGGCGTGCCGTTGGCATCGGGTGCGCCCGGCACCTTCTCGGTGCGGTAAAACAGGTCTTCAAAATTCGCCCGGTCTTTTTGAAACCCGGTTGTGTTGACGTTCGCCAGATTATTGGCGATCACGTCCAGCTTCGTTTGCATCGCCTCCATGCCGGTGGCGGCGGTGTAAAGGGTTTGAACGCTCATGGTTTCTCCCAAAGTAGCAGGCACACTCCGTGTGCCGCCTGCTTGTGTAAAAATGCTGCTTATGTTTTCTCTCAGTTACGCGCTATTTCGGCGGACGGCACACGGAGAGTGCCTGCTACACTAACTTTGCCGCAGCACGCGTGATAATAATTGCCCCACCATCTGGTCTTGGCTTTGAATCAACCGCACGTTCGATTCGAACGCCCGCGACGCTTCGATCATTTCCATCATCTCGGTCGCCGGTTTCACGCTGGAGAGTTCCAAGTAGCCACTGCGCACGCTGCGCTGACTCGCGGCGACCGGCGTGGTGGAAGAGATCGCCCGAAACATGTTGTCTCCTTGGTGAACCAGGTCGGCCATGTGCGCCGGTTCGACGACGGCCAGCGGAATACGCGAAGCCCCCTGCGTGATCACACCATCTTCGCCGACGCTCCAAGGCAACCCTGGTGCCAGCTCGATCGGCGTCGATTCCTGCGACAAGACGGGGCGGCCCGTTTGCGTGACCAGGATGCCTTCGGAGTTAAGCTGGAAGTTGCCTGCCCGGGTCAACAGCCGCTGTGAATCGCCTCCATCGATCACGAAGAACCCGTTACCTTCGATAGCCAAATCGGTTGGGCTGCCGGTTTGCCGCAACGTTCCTTGGCCGAAGTCGGTTTCAGTCTCGGCGATCTCTACGCCGCCGCCGATGTCGTTGCGGCTGCCCGATCCTTCCTGGTCAAGCCCTTGCAAAATGGCTTCGGTGTGGCGGGCTTGTAGAACCGCCAACTGGCGCTTGAAGCCGGGCGTGTCGACGTTGGCCAGGTTGTGAGAAATGACTTCCATGCGGCGGGCCTGCGCGGCGGCCCCTTCGGCGGAAGCGTACAATCCGTTTTGCATAACAGTTGGCCCGCGGCCCCGTTCGCAGCATCCCCCTGCGAAACTTCAACGTGTGGGGCGGTTATGCAACCGGCGGGCCAAAGTTCCGCCGTGGGCGAAAAGTGCGGACGCCAGCACACCTAAGTTGCAACGCGGCAGTGGGTTAGGAAGACGCCCTCGGCGAACGCTGCAACGCATCGCCAGCATCAACATCACCGGCAACTCTCGCCGTTGAGCGATAGCAACCGGCAGATGTTGCGCTCTCGTAGGACGAAGTTCCACTTCGTCCAAGGCACAAGTCGTTCGAGACGCAGCGGGACAGTGTCCTACGGCTTGAACCCGGTCGCTTTCGCCACGCTTCGCAAAAAAGCCTTCATCCGTGAAGGATCGAACTCTTCGTCGATCTTCTTTTTTTCGCCGATGATCGCGTCGAGTTCTTCGTCGTCGAGCCACATCCCCAGGCAGCTTTCGCAGCGGTCGATCCGCACTGGGTTCATGTAAGTGTACGTGATTTGCTGCAAGCGGCCGTCGTCGCAGCGGGGGCAACGCATGTAGCCTTCGACCTTGCCGGGCGTCACTTCGGGGTTGCCGTACTGGCGTTCTAGAAGCTCTTCCGCCTCGGGCAATTGGGCGTCGCGAAGTTGTTCCAACTCGCCGTGGTCGAACCAGATGCCGTCGCATTGGTGGCACTTGTCCAATTCCACGCCGGCCAGTTTCACATGCTGCAACACCGTTCCATCGCGCGGGCATTTCATAGAGATTGACGTGGTAATTCCCTCTCCCTGGGGAGAGGGTGGGGTGAGAGGAATTTATCCGAACCAACCCTTCTTCGCAAACGCCGAGATCGCCCGCTCTTCCTCGTCGAAAATCTGGAAGACTTTGTCGAGCTTGGTCATGGTGAAGACTTGCATGATCTGTGGATCGATGCTGCACAGCTTCAGATTCACGCCAGCTTCTTTGCAACGTTTATTCAGCGTGATCAGTTTCCCGAGCATCGCCGAGCCCATGAACTTGACCCCTTCGAAGTTGAGCAGCATCTTGCCGTGCTCGCACTTGTTGAGCAGTTTTTCGAGCGTGCCGGCGACCGAATCGATGATCGCTTGATCGACGATCCGGTGGTGGCCCAGGTAAATGACCAACACTTCGCCGTTGGTCTGTGAGTGCATTTCAGCCAAGGTCAGGACTCCGCAGCGGGAATAGTTGCCAGCGTGATGGCGGGAAGAACCGATAGATATTCAACGTACCCGCCTGCTGCGCCGCGTGCAAGCAGCTAGCTCCGCCCGCGGTGCGTTGGGGTAGGCCGGATCGCCGATCCGCCGTACCCTACGCCCGCCGTGCATGAAAATCTGCACATGGGAAATGAGCGAGCGGAATCGAGCGAGCCGCTGGGCTAAGGAGAACGACCGTGTCATTACTACTTCGCGTCATCTACGCGGCACATTGCCGCAGCACACACCACAAGCTGGCCATTGATGCGCTGAAGGATTTGCGTTGCTCGCGCCCGGCCCGCTGGCGCGATATGTTCTTGCAGCACCACGAGTTGTATCTGCAAGGCGCGAAAGATCCGGACAAGAAGTTCAAAGACTTCCGCAACCATGTGCTGCACGTTTCGCAGAACAACTGGGGCGGGGCGGTGAAGAAGACTCAGGAGTGGTACGGGCGCACGGTCGAAGCCCTCAGGGCACGCGATTGGCCTGACGCGGCCTACTGCGGGGGCGTGATGAGTCACTACTACACCGACCCGATCATGCCGTTTCACACCGGGCAGTCGCAGGCCGAAAACAACATTCACCGCGCGGCGGAGTGGAGCATATGCAAGACCTACGAAGAGCTGCGCCGCATCGCCGTCGACGAGATCGGCCTGCCCGAGGTCGAAGCGCCGCGCGGCGACGACTGGCTGGAGCAGATGGTGATCGAAGGTGCGACCCGTTCGCACCGGTACTATAACGCCTTCATCAAGCAATACGACTTCGCCGCCGGACGCAGCGACCCACCCGCTGGGCTGAACAAGAAGTGCCGGCGGATGATTGCCGAGTTGGTTGGTTATGCGGCTGTCGGGCTGGCTTGCATTTTGGACGAAGCGATCGAGGAAGCCGACGTGCGCGCCCCGCGGAACGACCTGACCGTTGCGACCTTCGTAGCGACCTTCAAAGTGCCCATCCGCTGGGTCACTAAGAAGATGGCCGACGCCGAAGAGCGAGCCTTGATCGAAGCGATGTACCAGGAGTACGAGGCGACCGGCAAAGTCGAAAAGAATCTGCCGGAAGACGATCGGGCCGTTCGCGAAGCGGTGGCGAAAGAGTTGGGCGGGGAGGGTTCCGATGAGCCTTCTACCGAGCCAATCAAACGCCAAGAACGCATTTCCGAACCAGTTGTTGAAGAGCGGCAACCGCAGGTCCAAACTTCCCAGCCAATTGCGGAAAGAGAGGTTCCCCGAGAAGAACCTGCCAAGTCGATCTTACCGATGCCGGTGGTGGAAACGGACGTTCCTGATGAACCGTTGGCGAAGCCGCAAGCGGTGGATGCGGCGCATCGAATTGAGGAACTGAATGAACGAAATGAACGGCAGGACGTTGAAGAAGCGGCAGAAGACGTTGATGATGCTCCGGTCTCCAAGCCGCTGCGTTTTTACCTCAGCGTTTCCGATCCCGTCGTTGACGCTCCGTCGATTGG
>CALBTA010000541.1 GCA_937967755.1 uncultured Planctomycetaceae bacterium
CGGGGCGGATGGATCGGGTGCAACTTGAGCGGCGGGAAGACAGCGGAAGGAGCTATTTTCGTTACCGCGGAGAGTGGTTCACGCTCGATAGCACCGCCGATGAAGAGACGACGCGGCGCTGCGTTGTGCGGGTTGTGCAGGTCTTTCGGGCTTACAGGCAAGTGCTGCCGCCGCGCGAAATCGAAACCGACGCGCAGCCCGACAAGCCGCTGCGCGTTCTGCTTTTGGCATCAATGGACGAGTATCAGGCGTTTCTGGATGAACACGATCTGTCAGTGACCAACCCCGCGTTGTATTCGCAGCAGGGCAACCTGATCGTCGCCGCCAGCGAATTGACCCGTTACGCGGCGCGGCTGGAAACGGCCCGCGGGCGGCACGATGAAATTCGCCAGCGGTATGAGCAACTGGACCGCCAACTCTCGGAGCGGCTGGCGGAACTGCGCAGGCAATTGACCAGCGCAGGTGTCTCGCGCGATGCCATCGACGACGAAATAAACGCTCGCAAATCTCAATGGCAAGCTGAGTATGTGGAAACTATTCAACAGCTCAACGCCGCCGACCGCCGCAACGAACGCCGCTTTCACGAAGTGACCGACGAAATGTTCGGCCGCCTATACCACGAGGCGTTCCACGCTTACCTGGAGAACTATCTTTATCCACACAAGCAATACGATGTGCCGATCTGGCTGCACGAAGGGCTGGCGCAGCTATTTCAAAGCGGCCGCCTGGAAGGGGATAGGTTGCGAATCGACGCCCCGTTGGCATCCGCGTTGCAGACCGTGCAAGACGATCTGCGCGGCAGTAGCCCAATTGCGTTAGATGAACTTCTCAGCGCGACGCGCCGTGACTTTGTGTCAGGCGAAGCCGCAAGCGGGCGGAGCGACCGCCTTTATGCGCACGCTTGGGCGTTGTCGTATTACCTGGCGTTTTATCACCCGGTGCTGGGAACGGAAGCGTTGAATGAATTCGTTGCTGCCGCACGAAACAACCAAACCCCGCAAGAGCGGTTCGCCGAATTGATAGCTATGCCAACGGCCAACTTCGAGACGCAATTTCATTCGGCGATGTTATCTGTCCGGCGACCGCGGTAGACGACGATTTCGCGAAAAAGTTTGCGGGAAAGGTTCATCCATGGTTGACCTGGTCAGCAAGCTGCAAACTGATTTGAATGAAAATGGCTACGCTTTGCTGGAAGATGTTTTTGACGGTCCGGAGTTGGAATTGCTGATCGAGGGCCTGACCACTGCGTTGCAAGCGCAGAGCGAGTCCTCTCTGCAAAGCAGGGGCCAAACGTATGGTTCACGAAACTTGCTGGATGTCTTTCCCAGCGTCGCCTCGTTGCTGCGCGAACCCTCGATTCTGGAATTCATCGTTGCAACGTTGGGAGAGAAAGCCGGCTTAGTCAGGGTGCTCTACTTCGACAAGCCGCCGGGGCGGAGTTGGTCTCTGCCCTGGCACAAAGATCGTACGATTGCTGTCCAGCGTAACGATCTTCCCAGCAAAGTATTCCGCAAGCCAACGCAAAAGGCAGGCGTCGCGCACGTTGAAGCCCCTGACGCGCTACTTCAGCAAATGCTCACGCTGCGAGTTCACCTTGACCCCATGACCGCCGAGAACGGTCCGCTCTCGGTGATTCCAGGTTCGCACCTGGCCAGCGATCAAGCTGAACCATCGCCTGTCGAGCTGATCACCACCGCCGGGAGCGTATTGGCCATGCGCCCGTTGTTGTCGCACTCAAGCAGAATGCCAATCGCCGAAACCTCCTTACACCGTCGGGTAATTCATTTCGAACTGAGCAACAGCCGCGAATTGCCTGATGGTTATCGTTGGCATCGGTTTGCTCGGATTCTGTGAACCGGTCGGCCGTAAATTGTTGCGAAGAAGATCTGCTGCGGCAGACCTACTCGGCTTCACCGTCAGCGCTGCCCTCACTCGCTTCGCCGCCGCCTTCCAATATGAAGTGCCCCCGGTAGGGAACCCAGAAAGTTAGAATCTGATCAGGCCCCTTTTGCTCCACGCTCGTCAGTTGGTTGGTGCGGCCGAAATGTGTGTAAGGGTGCTTCCAGGTGCCGGCATCTTCGCGCGTGCTACGCGGCAGTTCTATGGCCTTCTCGCGGCCTTCAATTTGCAAGACGATCTTGTCGTCATCGACGCTGATTTCAACCTTTTCACCGAGTCTTGCATTCAGGATCCGGCTGAGCGATTCGCCTTCCCGCTCTGCCACAACCGACTTCACGACGTATTGGCCGGACTGAATCTTCTCCCAGGGTATCGGTGATTCAGGTGCCGGTTCATCAGCCAGCACCTGGCCAGCAAAACCAATTGCCATTAACGCGGCAATCATTGGAAAAGTTTTCGTTGAGCGAGCTACTGTCATCTTGAAGTTCCTTTCGGGTGAATGGAGTTGTAATCTCAATACGCGGCGATTGTACACTGCGAAGCGGGCCGCCCATGTCACGGTGCGGTAACAGGTTCCGCCTTCAGCGGCTTGTCCTTGTACTGATAGATGAGCCAGCCGTTGAAATGCGTTTGCACCCAAGCCATTTCAGTCGTTCGCGTGCGGATGAAGAGTTCGCCCCGCGGACCTCGCCGGAACGAGATGATGTCCGAGTCAAATTGTTCTTTCAGGAATTTGGCGTTCATTCCCGGTCCCCGGTCTCCGCGGTCGGCCGGCCGCGGAGAATCTTCCCACTTCACAGATCCCGTCAAACACATCTCTTTCGGCCAAGGCTCATCCATTCTGGCAGCGTTGCAAAACGTCAGGTAAGGGCGCATCAAGCTGCCGGGAAAATGCCCGCTGTTGCCCATTTCTTGTGGAAACAGCGAGTGATCAATTTCGCGGGCGTGCGGGGTTACTTTCCAAGTGGTTGGAATCTCGTCGCGAATCATGTAGTACGAGTTAAAGCTGTTGCGAACTTCGATCACCTCGACGTCACCCACGCGCCGCATATCAAGCTGCCGAGGGTGCCGCCCGGTGTCCTCAATCGGCACGAGCGATCGCCCTTTGGGCCGCATCTTGACTTCGGGTGCATAGCCGAGCCAATATTCACCGTCGTGCTCGTTAATCCACACTTCCATCTGCTGGGGAACCTCACGGCTACGCAAATGCCCATCGCCCAACGCGCCAGAGGGCCGCTTGTACTCTTCGTACATGAACCATTTGCCAGTCCACGGGTCGTCGATAGCATCATTGCCGGTGGCAGTGGTGCCAAGAAACAGGGAGTTCGCCGCGATGGCAAAAACCGCGAGCGACGTTCCGCGCCGTGTTTTGTTAACTGATCTAGTCATGTTTAGCGCCCTCGGCGAAAGTAGTTGACATCGGCACTATGCTACCTTGGCCTTCAGCGCGGGCGTGTAACGCTCGCGCAACAGGCCGGAGCAAGTGGCTAGCCGAAGATCGCTTTCACCACGCGCCCGTGAACGTCGGTCAGGCGGAAGTCGCGGCCGGCGTAACGGTAGGTCAGCTTTTCGTGATCCAGCCCGAGCAAGTGCAGCAACGTGGCGTGCAAATCGTGTAGGTGCACGCGGCCCTCGACCGCCTCGATGCCATGCTCATCCTTCTGCCCATGCGCGAAGCCCGCTTTCGTTCCGCCACCGGCCAACCACATGGTATAGCCCTGAATGTTGTGGTCGGTCTCGCCGCCACGGCGGGCGTTGAAGTCGCCCTTGGCGGTTGGCGTGCGGCCAAACTCGCCGCCCCACAGCACCAGCGTATCCTGCAACAAATCGCGCTGGGCCAAATCGGTCAGCAGCGCGGCGATGGGCAGATCGACTTCGCGGCAGTGCTTGGGAAGTTCGCGGAACAAATCGGTATGGTCATCCCAATTGGCGTGATACAGTTCGATGAACCGCACGCCCGCTTCGGCCAGCCGACGGGCGACCAGGCATTGCCGGCCGAAATTCTCAGTCGGCGCGCCGCTGCGGATGCCGTATTGCTCAATCGTTCCTGCGGTCTCTTTCGACCAATCAAGCACTTCAGGCAGATGCTCTTGCATGCGGAAGGCCAATTCGTAGCTTTGAATCAGGCCGTTCAACCGCGGGTCGTGTTCATCGGAAAGCAGCGCCATCTGGTTGCGCTGCTGCACGCGATCCAAGATCGTCCGCATCTCCGCCCGGGTGAACGCCGACCCGCTGACGTTCGACGCCGACTCTCGCCCCAGGCTGCGGCCCGACCCCAGCGGCGTACCTTGAAACGTCGCGGGCAGGAAAGCGCTGTCGTAAAGTTTTGGGCCACCCCACTGTGCCGTCGGGGCGAGCGAAATGAAACCGGGCAAGTTTTCGTTCTCGCTGCCCAAACCATACAACACCCACGATCCCATCGACGGCCGGGCGAATTGGAAGTTGCCCGTGTGCAGTTGAATCGAAGCTGCGTTGTGGACCGGGCTGTTGGTATGCATCCCTTGCAGCACGCACAGCTTGTCGGCCTGGGCGGCGAGGTGCGGGAACAACTCGCTGATCCATAAGCCCGCTTCGCCTTGCTGCTTGAATTGAAAGTTAGACACGCGCGGCTTGTAGTCGAACGTCTCTTGAGCGGTCGGCCCGCCTTGCATGTTCAGAAAGATCACACGTTTTGCTCGCGGTTCGAAATGCGGCGGCCGCGGTGCGAGCGGGTTGGCCGCGCGACCTTCGGCTTGCAAAATGTCCGCCAGCGCCAGGCTTCCAAACCCGCAGGAGGCAAGTTGCAAGAACCGTCGCCGCGATGGGCCTGTCAAATGTTCCGAATCCAACATGCTTCGTCAGCTTTCAAAACCGGTAAAGGAAATCCGCGCTCATCAGCAGTGAAAGGCAAAGCCCGTTCCAGGCCCGCTGCATTTCGCGCTCTGAATCGTTTTCGCGTGCCAACTTTGCGAGGAACTGTTTGTCGCGTTGCAGTTCTTCGCTCGTCGGCGGCCTGGCCAGAACGGTTAGGTACAGCCGCTCAAGCTTGGCATCGTCGCTTCTCAGTTCCTCGTCTTTGAACAGCCGCTCGACAACCGCTGCCGCGGTTGCCTGCGAACGCTGACGATTCACCAGATACCACGCTTGCGAAGCCAGCG
>CALBTA010000542.1 GCA_937967755.1 uncultured Planctomycetaceae bacterium
CTGCAAGTGCTGGTCAAAGGCCCCAACCCGCAGGACATTCAGCTTTCGGTGGGCGAGGTTGATCCGGCCGATGTGCTGCATGTCGAACTGGCAACCGAAAGCCCGTCGCGGATCAACGATGGGGCGGTGTTGCTGTACCCACTGACGATCACAGTTCCGCCCGGTGCCCGGCCCGTCAGTTACCTAGGGCAAAAAACCGGCGGCAGCCCAAAGTTCGGTACAATCGTTATAGAGACCACGCACCCGCAGGCGAAACAGATATTGTTGCATGTGAAGTTTGCCGTCGAGGGATGAGTTTGCCGATGGATGGGGTGAATGCTAGCACGGCCGAAAACGGAGCAAGGCTCGTCGAAACATCCTATCTTTGAGACGTTAGCCGCGACTGACTTGGAATGAACGGCCCGAAGCAATGATCAATTCCCGCTGGAAAAACTTGGCAACGCCGCCCGCGCTGATCGTTTGCACCTTGGCATTGTTGAGCGCCGGCTGCCCAAACGCCGAGCCGGTTGCCGACTTGCCGACGCGCGAATCGATGCCGGGAATCGCTCGCGGCGACTTGAAACAATCTCTTCGACTGACCAACGTGCAGTTCGTCGCCAAGGAAGCGGACGCTGAAACTGATGCCAGCGAAGAGTCGAAAGACGGCGATTCGAAATACAGTGCGGACGCGGATAAGAAATACCCGCCGTTGTTCGAAGGTTGGAAGAAACCGGTGCTGACGCTGTACTTCAGCGGGCGTCAGCATGGTTACATCGAACCGTGCGGATGCACCGGGCTGGCGAATCAGAAGGGTGGCTTGAATCGCCGGCATGTGTTGTACGGGCAGTTGAAAGAGAAAGGTTACAACCCGGTCGCGATTGATATCGGCAACCAGGTGCGGCGTTTTGGCCGCCAGCCGGAGATCAAATTCCAAACGACTGTGAGCGGTTTGAAGACGATTGGCTACGAGGCGATCGGCTATGGGCCGGACGACTTGCGGCTATCGGCTGGCGAGTTGCTTTCCGCCGCGATCGGAATCGACGGCAAGCCCGCCCCGTTCGTTTGCGCCAACGTGAACATTTTGGGGCAAACCGCGCCGCTGAAAGTTATCGAATCGGGCGGGAAGAAAATCGGCTTGACCGCGGTGCTCGGCAAAGCACATCAGCGCGGCATCACCAGCGACGAGATTGAACTGACGGATCCCGACGCAGCGCTCGGCAAAGTTTTGCCGAAGTTGAAAGACGCCGAGTGTGATGTGTACGTGCTGCTCGCGCACACCGGCATGGATGATTCCAAGCGGCTGGGCAAGAAGTACCCGCTGTTCGATTTGGTCGTCACTGCCGGCAGCGCAGGCGAACCGGCCCACCGGTTGGAAGCGATGGAAGGCACCGATGGCCAGTTGGTGCAGGTTGGAACCAAAGGGATGTACGTCAGCGCCGTTGGCGTATTCGAAGGCGACGGTCCGCGTTTCCGCTTGCAGCGTACGCCGCTGGACGGCCGCTTCCCCGATTCGAAAGAGATGTTGGCGTTGATGGCTTCGTACCAGCAGCAGCTTGAAGCCGTTGGTCTGGCGGGCTTGGAAGTGAAGCCGCTGCCGCACCCCAGCGGACGGACGTTCGTCGGCAGCGCAGCGTGTGCCGATTGCCATGAAGAGGAATACGAAATTTGGAAGGAAACGCCGCACGCCCATGGCACCGATTCAATCGTGAACCCGGCCGAGCGGAGCGAGATCCCGCGGCATCACGACCCGGAGTGCCTGAGCTGCCATGTGACCGGTTGGAACCCGCAAGAGTATTACCCTTACAAGTCGGGCTATGAAAGTTTGGAAGGCAGCAAGGCGATGACGCAGATGGGTTGCGAGAACTGCCACGGCCCAGGTTCGCACCACGTCGCCGCTGAGAACGGCGAACTGGACGACGAAGACAAGTACCGGGCCGAGATGGTGCTAACCCTGAAAGCCGCCCGCGACACCTGCCTGCAATGCCACGACCTGGACAACAGCCCCGACTTTCACCTCGAAGGCGCGTTTGAAAAATATTGGGAACGAGTGAAGCATTGACGCCCCCGGCGACACCGACACCCTCGCGGATTAGCACGTCAACTTCCCGCCGAAGTGAATATGCACAACGGCTCGTCCATTCCCAAGCCCTGGAAGAACCCGATGTAGTAGAACATCGCGGGAGCGACCAGGATCAGACTGTCGAAACGGTCGAGCAGCCCGCCATGACCGGGTAGCAAGGCCCCCATGTCTTTGATGCCGATGTCTCGCTTGACCGACGACAGCATCAGGTCGCCTAGTTGGCCAAGCAAACTGACCAGTAAACCCATCGTAAGCAAATGCGCGGGATGGTTCAGCGGAGGCTCGGTGAACACGAATTGCCCAATCGCAGCGAACAGCAGGCTGCTGAGGACGAGCGCCCCTAAGGAACCGCCTAACGTTTTCCCGGGGCTGGTTTGAGGCGCGAGCTTGCGGCGGCCGAAAAGTTTTCCGCACATGAAAGCCAGCACGTCGTTCAGTTCGACAGATAGCAACAGCAAGATCAGAACCGGCCGGTAACCAGCGTCGTTCGCCAAGTAGCTGAGATGCCCTAGACCCGCTCCAAAAAGCGCGAAGGCCAGCGCCGCCAGCGCCACGCGCTGCAGATACCCTTCCGGTTTATCGGGCAGCAAGGCGACGATCGCTACTAGGCAAATGGTCACCGGAAACGCCGCGGTGAACAGCTCCCACCAATGGTCGAGCGCGCCGAAGTTAATAGCGACGATGCCGAGAATTGCCACTGCGTTTAACGGCAACTGCTTCGACAGCGGAGTGTTCCGCGCGAATTCGACGTAGCATCCAATCCCCAGCGCGGTAACTGTAAGCACGGTCCAGAAGGCACCGGCCAACGGCGGTCCGATCATCAGCGGGATTAGAACGAGCCAAGTGAAGTATCGCAGCCAAAGTTCGCGCCGCATCATCTCATCAATCCGCCGGCTGCGTGAAAGCCACAGCACCACCGCCGGAACGACCAACAGTACTACTGCCAGCGCGAGCGTAATCCACAGAGTGACAGGGTGGTCGACCGCGTGACGCCAACCGAACAGCCGCTCGCGGGTTGCTTCGTTCATGTTCAGGTAGGTGATGTTGAGTGCTACTGCGGTGTGCCACTGCTTGAAGTCGAATCCGCATTGCATTTACATATTTCGTTCCACGACTTCAAGCAGTGCTGAAGTTGGTTCGTGGTTTAGCACTGCTTGAAAGCGTGGCGACTGTGTGACGAATGAAAAATTGTTTTCGCTTTCAAGCAGTGGCACACGGGATCGTCCTAGTTGGTTCTCAAGAAACTTGCCGCTCGCCAGAGCCGGCGGATGGCTGTTACGCTTCCGCCAACAATTACTATCGCCAACCCAATTGCCGCAACGCCTAGCGGTGTGTCTCCCTGATGATACGTCGGCTGCCAGGCAAGCGGTGTAAGCGCACAGTAGACGGCGACGAGTGTTACCGTTGCCATGCGCTGCGGTTTGGCCATCGGACCGCAATAGTCTTGTGGAGCGCCGGCGACCTTGGCGGCGGCCCGAACGTAGGCGGTGAAGACCGAAAGCAATGCGGCGATCAGGCCCAAAATCGGGCAACCGCCGACTGCGTAGCCCATGCCCACAAAGATCGCCGTATCGCTAACGCGGTCGGGCACTTCGTTGTAAAGTTCGCCGACGGGTGAAGCGACGTTCCGCTCGATCGCGACCATGCCGTCGAACAAATTCGCCAGCAACCGGCACTGCGCCAACATCGCGGCTGCCATCCACAAGGCTCGCGTGAAAAATCCTTCCGTATGCGATGTGCCCGCCAGACAACCGCCAGCGATGATGGCCGCGACCATGCCGGCCACCGAAATCGCGTTAGGGCTGATGCCCATCCCGGCCAGCCCAGCGGCGATGCGCCTCGCCCAAGGGGTCTCGAGGCTGGCGATGGGCAGCCGTTCGAGCGGTTGGTATTTCTGTTATTGATTCTCCCGATCTATCATGCGGACGAATCCCCGCAATCAGGTTCGCGCTGAGATTCTCCAAGTTGCTTTCTCTTCTTCACCGCATCGGCTACAGCCTCCGCAGTTTCTGGGTGCCCTGCCTTGTTCGCAATTCTGTGCGGTTCTTGCCCTTCTGAACCGTCAACATTGAGTGAAATCCCACCGCTAACGAGCCGCACCGCAACCTCCGTCCTTCCAAACGAAGCCGCCCAATAGAGAGCGTTGCGTCCATCCAAGTCAACCACATCGATTCTTGCACCAAAATCTAAGAGAAGCATCGCCGCGTCCGGATTGAACATGCACGCCCACATCAGCGGAGTCGCACCATGCTGGGTAGGAGTGTTCACATTTGCACCCGCTTTTAGAAGCGTCTCCACTGCGTCAACACTCCTGCTACCTGCGGCGAGATTGAGCGGGGTTGCGTTGCCGACGCCCAAAGATTCCAAATCAGCTCCTGCATTTAATAGGAGCCGGATGCACTCGGAACTGCCGCCTGCTGACGCTCTGTGCAGCGGTGTGTCATGCTCGGAGTCTCGCAACATGATGTTCGCGCCCGCTTCAATCAACAATGCAAGAACTTGTGTGTTTGCATTGAAGGCGGCTACATGTAGGGGACCACCACCTCGACTGTCGCAAGGCGCGTTGATTGGTATGCCCCAATTTAGCAACGCGCGCATCGTGTCAGAATCCGCACTACGTGCTGCCAGAGCAATAAATGTCTCGTCTGCGTGAGACCTGGCTTGAGGGTCAAAACGGGATGCCAATAATTGTTGCAGCGCTGGCACGTCATGCAAGCGGATCGGTGCAGTGAATGCACGCAAACGATCACATTCTTCGGAAGTCGGCTTTCCGTTCATCATAAACGCGAATTGCTAATACACTGGCTTGGTCGAGCGATTTTGCGGTCCGACCGCAGCGTTGAGCTCATTTCGGAGTTCAGTTTCGGCCTTCTCCATTGTCGCGGAGTACTGCGGACCTGTCATACTCGAAGCAGTTGTCATGCTGAGAAGCATGCGATTTCGATATTGATTGACTGCTCTCGCCACGCGAGTT
>CALBTA010000543.1 GCA_937967755.1 uncultured Planctomycetaceae bacterium
AAATCGCCTACTTCGCCCCAGCGATGGAGGGCGTGCCGGATGTTGGCATAGATTTGAAAGTGAATCAACTAGCAGCTACTTAGATGATTGCCACCCTCATCAAAATCGCAGTCCTCCTCGGCGGGATCATGACCGCGGCGGCATATTTTGTGCTGCTTGAGCGTCGCATGGCCGCTTGGGTGCAGGACCGCCATGGCCCCAACCGCGTCGGCGCTCCGCTGTCGCTGCTGGGCCTGAAAGACTTGCGATTGTTCGGCCTGGGCCAGCCAGCCGCTGACGGGCTGAAGATGATTTTCAAGGAAGAGTACATGCCGGCGCACGTCGACAAAGTGCTGTACGTGCTGGCTCCCCTGGTGATCATGGCGGCGGCGCTGGCGGTCTTCGCGGTCGTTCCGTTCGGTTCGTTCCTGCCGGCGGTTCCCGCATTGGGAATCGACGCGCAGCCAAACTTGATCATCGCGCCCGATTTGGACGTGGGCATGCTGTATGTCTTCGCGCTGTCCAGCATCGCGGTGTACGGCGTGATCCTCGGCGGGTGGGCCAGTAACAACAAGTACAGTTTTCTCGGTGGGCTGCGCAGCAGCGCCCAATTGATTGCGTACGAATTGCCGCTGGGGCTGGGAATCCTTGGCGTGGTGCTGGCGACCGGTTCGCTGAAGCTAGACGCCATCATGCACGCCCAGGCATCGGGCGGTTGGTTCGCGCTGCTACAACCGCTGGGTTTTCTCGTCTTCGTGATCGCCGCGTTCGCCGAGGCCGCCCGGCTGCCGTTCGATTTACCGGAATGCGAACAAGAGCTAATCGGCGGCTACCACACCGAATACGCCGGTATGAAGCTGTTGTTGTTTTTGATTGCCGAATTCGTGCACATGATCACGGCTTCGTTCTTGATCGTGATTCTATTCTTCGGCGGGTGGCATTTACCCTTCGGCTTGACCGGTCCCGTCGGAGAGAACGTCAGCGACGTCGGCTGGGGCATGGGCCTGTTGCGCGTCGCGGTGCTAATGGGCAAAATTACTTTGGTGATCATGTTCTTCATGCTGGTTCGCTGGAGCTGGCCGCGGTTCCGCTTCGACCAATTGATGACGCTAGCTTGGAAAGTGATGCTGCCGCTGGGGATGGTGAATTTGGTCGCCGTGGCGCTCATCCATGAAGCAGGCCACGGAACATTCGGCACGGGCGTTGCCGCCTTCGCAAACTCCTGGATTTCGGCGATCATCACCTGGGCGGTGTTTATCTTGTCGTGGGTCGTCGTCATCTATACCAGTCCGTTTGTCGCAGATAACCGGCCGCGGCGCGACTTGTTGGAACACGGAATCGATCCTCAGATCTAAAAAACTAAGCATGGCACCCGACGACCCAAATATCATCTGGCTGGAAGAACCGAAACTCGGCTGGGTTGGCCGCAGTTACCTGCCGCTGTTCCTAGATGGCCTGCGAATTACCAGCAAGCATGTGGTCAGCCCCAAGGTGACAACCAGCTACCCGGATGAAGAACCGGAGATTGCCAACCCGTTGATCTACCGCGGCGTGCATCGGCTGAACCGGGACGAAGAAGGCCGGGTGAAATGCGTCGCCTGCTTCCTTTGTGCGACGGCCTGTCCCGCGCACTGCATCGACATCATCGGCACCGAAAGCCCGTGGCCTGACCGCGAAAAGTACCCCGAGAGTTTCACCATTGACGAACTGCGCTGCATTTATTGCGGTATGTGCGAAGAGGCTTGCCCGGTCGATGCGATTGAGTTGACCAGCCTTTACAACCTGACCGGCCGCAGCCGCGAAGAGATGATTTTCGACAAAGAGAAACTGTTGAGCGTTTACGACGAAACCAAAGACGAAGAACCGATGCGCTCGCCGAGCATGGGTGGAACGGCGACGTAGGGCAGGACCCAAATTGTAGCGGAAGTCGTGAGACTTCCAGCCCGAACTCTCACGAGTTCGGCTACGACAAGCCGAAACATGAACGACTTCCTCCAGCAAGAAACCTGGCTAACCTCCCCCTGGGCTTGGGCCTTGGTGACGGGGGCGGCTGCGCTGTGGTGTTTGGTTCCGCGCGGCAGGAAGAGTTGGTTCGTCGCGCCGGCCGGCGGAGTTTTAGGCGTCATTTGCGTGGGCCTGCTGGCTTCGCGATTGCCGCTGGCTGCCGCCTGGACCGATGCCGCGCTGTTTTGGCTGCTGGCGTCAATCACCGTGGTCAGCGCCTCAACCATGATTTCGATGCGCAGCCCCGTCTACTGCGCCGTTTGGTTTGCGATGACGCTGTTGGGCGTGGCGTCTCTATTTCTGTTGAACGGCGCACAGCTTTTGGGCGTTGCCACCGTGGCGGTCTATGCCGGCGCGATTGTCGTGATGTTCCTGTTCCTCATCATGCTGGCCCAGCCCGAGGGGCACGAGTACTACGACCGTATCAGTTGGGCCTCGCCGGCGGCATTATTTTCGTCTGTTGCCGGTGCGGCCATCGTGCTGATGCTGACCATCGCCATCGCCAATGTCGGCGACCGCCGAGAGCAATTACGCAACGACATCGCAGCAGTTTTACCAACTGTCGCCGATGCTGAAGGCGACCCGGTTTGGGCCGCGCCGGACATTCAATCAGTTCGCTTGAACCGCAACGAAGCCGACGAGCCTGTCGTCACCCTGCGGCTAAAGAAGGCAGGCGATGAAAAGCAAATCGAGCGATTGCGGACGGCGCTTGCCAATCTCGACGTATTCGAAGGCTCAGCCCCGGGCGATTACCAGATTCAAATCCACGCAGGCGGCGACGGCGGTCCGCAAGCCGGTCCGCACGCGGCCACGCTCGGCGGAGTGTTATTCAGCCGCTACCTCGTCGCTGTCGAAGTTGCCGGCACGCTGCTGTTGATCGCGCTGGTCGGCGCTGTCGCCATCGTAATGTTTGGAAGAGAGCAAGAGACCGCCGGCCGCCGACAAGAGACGCCCCCCACGGATGTTCCCACGGGGGGCGTGGCATGAACGAACTCGTTCTGATGCAGAATTACCAACTGATCGCCGCATTGCTGTTGGGCATCGGGCTGGTCGGGTTTCTCGTCCGGCGGCACATGATC
>CALBTA010000544.1 GCA_937967755.1 uncultured Planctomycetaceae bacterium
TAGAGTAACAGCGCCAAGTTACCCCAAAAGTACTCACATTGACAGAGAGCAACCAGGTACGACGGTCTTCCAAGGCCGTTGGATGCCCGCGAGGTAGTACGGACCTCCCGGTCCGTACACGCCCGAGGCGCTCATACCCACGGAACACCTCGAAATTGCCAGTAAACCGGTAGAAATAGGCAAAAAGTGTAAACCCAGCTTTACACCTGAGCGCAAAGGCGCAAAGGCTACTTAGCGCTTTCGGGGGGTAACATATACACCATACAGGTCTAGCCAATGTTTTTTGGCTAATCTAACCATAGGTGGGGTAAGGGGTTAGCCTATTCAGCAATTGAATAACCCCCATAAGAGTTATTTTCGGCATGAGTTTTGCAAATCAAGCGAGAGAGATTCACAGGCTTCACATAGGAACGAAATATGGTGCTCAACTCCAAGCAACTTGCTGGTCTCAGCGTAATTCTTTTCGCTGCCGGATTGGAAAGTCCAATGTCGGCTTCGCATGTTAGTGATGAATTCATAGATGGTCCCAGCCCAGGCGGTACCATTTTCGAAGGCAATTCTCGAACAATTACAGCGAGGATTGTCGCTCATTCTGTTTCTCCGGATCCGCATTGGGAAGATGGCTCGTTCACTTGGTCCGCTTCCGGCGCGCCGGTCACCTTCAGTTCTTCGGCACAGACAATCACGCATTCATGCTGTAGTGCCACTCGTACCTTTCCGCGGACGTTTACCTTTCGAGAAAATGGGACCGTCACGCTTAGCTATTCAGGTACTTCCACCGTGGTGAACAATGGTCACGGTGATACTCGATCTGGAAACGCCCTTTTTGCCAGTCGTACGTTCTCTGTCTCAAACGTTGCACCGCAGAATTTTGACGTGCTTCAGCGAAATCTATCAACTGGAGGTAGTTTCACGACTGGCTCACTTCAAATTCTTGAAGGGCAAACAATTCAGAGATTTGGCAGAGCGAGCGATCCGGGCGCGGGAAATGACCCGTTGACGTTCGTGATTGCCAGTCAGAGCGCTGGTACGAACTTCTCGAATACAACGGGTCTGCGCAATTCGAATAACGTCAATCGGACGTACACATCAGATACGAACGGGAGTTTCGTAAGCCCCGGGCTAAACCGAGTCACGGATGGAGATGGCGGAGCGGCTACGCACAGCGGCCCGAACTTCCGTGTGCTAAACGTCGCGCCAACAATCACTTTTGCGCGGCAAAACGGTGTCAATGGTACGATTTCGATCGCCGAAGGCACCACCGTGGGGCTGCAAATGCAAAGTAGAGACCCAGGTGCTGATCTTCAGTCGTTTCAGATTAACGGTAGCGGCGCGGGCACCGGAGGCAGCACGCCCAATTCGCTCCGTACGTCCGCAGTCGTCAACCGGACATTCAATCAAGATGGCGTGTTCTCCAACACTTTTCGCGTCTTTGATGATGATACGTCAACGACGACAACACGGTCGGTCAACGTGGTAAACATTGCTCCGACGATTCTGAACGCAACACAAAACGGGACAAACGGAACGATTACCATCAACGAGGGCTCTACCGTTGCATTGCAAATGAAAAGCACCGATCCCGGGGCAGACCTGCAAACGTTTCAGATCAACGGCAACGCCGCAGGGGTAGGCGGCAGCTCGCCTGGCTCAACCCGCACATCAAGCGTCGTCAATGAAACTTTCAATCAGAACGGAACGTTCACGAACATATTTACAGTTTTCGACGATGATACCTCCACATCGACGACACGCAGTGTGATTGTTCAGAACGTCGCCCCAACCGTAACGTCGGCAACCCAAAACGGAACCAACGGCAACATCAGCGTTTCGGAAGGATCGACCGTGGCCCTGCAAATGTCGGTCACCGACCCGGGGATGGACTTCATTGACTTTACGATCGATGGCTCGGCTGCGGGCACCGGAGGCAACACGCCGGGTTCGACTCGAACGAGCAGTATCATCAACCGGACCTACAATGACGACGCGGTGGTGACCAACAGTTTTTCCGCGTTCGACGGCGATGATACGACGACGGTCACGCGGCAAGTGACAGTCACCAACGTCATTCCCACATTGCAAGATTTCCAGCTCGACACCGCCAACGACGCCATGTGGCCCAACGCAGTTCGCAGCGGCGGCGGGGAAACGCCGACGCTGACGTTCGAGGCGACCGACCCCGGTGCCGATACGGTGACGTTCTTCGTCGACGGCAGCCCGGTTGATGTCGCCCTGCAAACGACCGCCGGTTCGACCCGAACCGGATCGACCACGGTTGGCCCATTCGAAGGTATCGGATCCAACCCCACGTTCACCGCGACCGCGCGGGACGACGATGCCCCCGGAACCGATAGCAATTCGCTGCAACAAACAGTGAACGTCGTCGGGCCGGTATTCGGATTCACGATCAACGACTTCGATCCTTCCCCCCGCAGCGGAACACCCCAGCCGGATGGGACCGATAACAATGGCAACATCGTGGATACCGGTGAGACGATTGATGTTGGCGTGGTTGATTTCGTGATCGGGCCGGATACGACGCAGGCGAGCTTGACGCTTTCGAATGTGTTCGGCACCGATATGGGATCGCTGACCGATTTGGAAATTCTCGACGTGTTGATCAGCGGCCCCGATGCGGGGTTGTTTTCGATCTTCCACGACGACGGCGTCACGCCGTTCGACCCGGCGACCGACGGGGCGGAACTGTTGGCCGCCGGCGATACGTTGGATCTCGTCTTGGAAGCGATGACCGACGGCACGGCCGACACCCGCATGTTCGACGCCGAGCTGACCTTCTTCACCGATCAAGGCGCGCCCAACGGCGGCAACGGGGCCGACTTCCTGTTCGGGCTGACCGCCCAACAAGTTCCCGAGCCGGCCAGCATCGCCATCTGGTCGCTGCTGGGATTGGCCATCGCCGGTTTTGCTTTGCGGAAGATGAAGGGGTAGAACGGATTGTCTATCCGTTCATTGCTCGCAGGCGACGCAGAGCGTCGCGAGCAGTGCGTTCCCACGCAGAGCGTGGGAACGAGTTGTCCTTATTCGAGCGAAAGCAATTCTTCGACCATGCTCAGCGTGTCGTTGGTGGTGCTTTCGAGGCGGCTTTGCCAGAGGGCGCTGAAGACGCCGCTGTTGTCGAAGGCCGAAGCGGGTAGGCAGGCCAGCACCGCCGCGGCGATCCGCCCGTTCAGTTCGGCGTTGGCCGCCGTCGAGTGACACGCGCGGCGGGTGACCAGTTCTAGCGATGCCATCGTCAGCGATTGCACGGCGTCGCGTTGGCGGCCCTCGTGTTCCAGGTCGATTGCGAATTCCTTGCTGCGGCGGGGGTCGAACGCCAGCTTTTCTACTTCGCAGTGCAACGGGAAGTAC
>CALBTA010000545.1 GCA_937967755.1 uncultured Planctomycetaceae bacterium
CGAGGCCGAACATCGGGCGTGGCTGGAATTCACCATCAAATCGGCCGCCGACGCCCTCGACGTCCGCCGGCGCGACGTGTTCGTCAAGCTGCGCCAGAAGCAAAAAGGCAAGTCGCAGTACGAGCGGCAAGACGACGCCGATAACCGCAACCAAGTCACCGAAGGGGGCCACAAGTTCTTGGTCAACCTGTCCGACTACCTCGATACCGGCCTGTTTCTCGATCATCGCCAGACGCGGGCGATGGTGCAAAGTGAGGCGGCCGGAAAGAATTTCTTGAACCTGTTTTGCTATACCGGGGCGTTCACGGTTTACGCGGCCGCCGGCGGAGCCACGGCGACGACCAGCGTTGATTTGTCGAACACTTATCTCGATTGGGCCGAAGACAACATGCGGGCCAACGGGTTCGCGGTCTGCCCGGACGAGCCGGCGCACCGCTTCGTGCAGCGCGACGTAATGACCTTCTTGCGGGATCACGCCGCCTCGAGCGATCCGCCGTGGGATTTGGCGGTGGTCGATCCGCCGACGTTCTCCAACAGTAAGAAACTCGACGACGTTTGGGACGTGCAGCGCGGATATGTCGAACTGCTGAACCTGCTGTTGGCCAACATGTCGCCCGGCGGCTTGGTTTATTTCTCCACTAACTTGCGGCGATTCAAGTTCGATGAAGAACTGATTAAGGCGACAAACATCCGCGAAATCACCACCCAAACCATCCCGCCCGATTTCCGCAACAAACGAATCCACCGCTGCTGGCGGCTCGTGAAGTAAGGCGGGTTGCGATCTCCCTTTCCCACTGGGAGAGGGCCGGGGTGAGGGCTGTCAGATTTCAGGGGTCGGGACGAGTTTCACGTGTCCGTAGGGCGGGTTGTGTACCCGCCCGAGCGGATAAACAATCCGCTCTACTACTTGGTAAACTCACAACATGGCTCATCGATTCAACATTGCTGGTGTCGCGCTGAACACGTGGCGGACGGGTTTGAATCTGCTGATGCCGCCGCGGTGTGTTTTGTGTGATGCCGAAATTGACGAAGGCATCGCGCGGCAAACTTGCCCGTTGTGTGCCGGTCAGTTACGAGGAGATGCAACGTCCGCCTGCCGACGATGTGGAATGTCGAGCCAGTCGAATCCCGACGGGCGCTGTTCCGATTGCCGCAACCGCCGGTTTCACTTTCAAAACGTCGTCCGAGTAGGCGAATACACCGGCCCGTTGCGGGATGCGGTGCTGCGCGCCAAAACACTCGCCGGCGAACCGGTCGCCGCGGAGTTGGGCGCGCTGCTCAGCGAAGCGGTTCAACAACAGATTGAAAACAATCCAGCCACGAGCCAGTTCGACATGGTCACATGCGTGCCATCGTTCTGGTGGCGGCGATTGCAGCGCGGCACCAACAGCGCCGCGGTCATCGCCCAAGTCGTTGCCCGGCGGCTGGGGGTTTCAGCCGGGCTGGATATGCTTGTCTGTCGGCGGAACATCGAAAAGCAAAGCCAGCTTTCCCTGGCCGAGCGGAAAAAGAATGTCCGCCAGGCGTTTCGAAAAAGTTGGGGATTTAAGATAGCTGACGCGAAACTGCTGTTGGTCGACGACGTGATGACCTCGGGCGCGACCGCCAACGAAATCGCCCGCGTGTTGAAAGATGCCGGAGCGCGAAGCGTAATGGTCGCCGTTGTCGCCCGAGCGCTGGGGCCGGATTGGTGAGTAGCGGGGGCTTCCAGCCACCGTGGGCATCAAGCCTTCTCCATTTGGGAAAACGTGGCCGAAGGCCGGATGAGGGCGGAACGATTGAATGGCGAATCTCGAACAAGGAATTTCGAATGTTGGAGGATTGAGGTTGTGCTTTCTTCAATTTGAGATTCCATACACTTTGTTGAACATTGGACCGCCCTCACCCCGGCCCTCTCCCAGAGGGAGAGGGAGGATACGGTGGCTGGAAGCCCCCGCTACGAACTGTCCGCTTGCCGGCTGGCTCTTTATCCGAACAATACAAGTATGAGTTCCATCCCTCCTGACAGCCAATCGCACGATCCCGATTCGGGCCGCCCTAAGGATCCGCGGCTGCACCCGTTCCGCCGGGCGATTCTGCGCGGGCTGGCAGTATTGTTGCCCCCGCTGTTAACGGTGGTCATTTTCATTTGGGTTTGGAATACGCTGCGCGAGTACGTGCTGATTCCGGTCGAGACCGGGCTGACGAACGTGATGATCGTCTCGCACTACCACCAGCAGATTAAGGAGCAGGACCCGCACTTGGACGACTCGGTCGATGAAGCCTATGTGCAGCTTGCCGACCGCCGCTGGGTTCCCAAGCGGGTTCACGATCAGGTGCTGGAAAACCCCGGCAGCGCGGTGATGCCCAACACGGCCGACGGAGTCTTTCGCCGGTACATTCAGATCAACCACTTGCAATGGTGGAAAGTCGGGCCGCTGTTCATCCTCAGCCTGCTGATCATTTTGAGTTTCGTCGGCCGGTTTTTGGCAGCCGGCGTGGGCCGGTACATTTGGAATTCGTTCGATCGCATCCTGCAGCACTTGCCGATCGTGCGGAACGTTTATGGCGCGGTGAAGCAGGTGACCGACTTCGTGTTCAGCGAACGCGAGATCGAGTTCAACCGGGTCGTCGCGGTCGAGTATCCGCGCAAGGGCATTTGGTCGGTCGGGTTTGTCACGGGCGAAAGCATGATGGATATTCGCGGGGCCGCCAACGAACCGATGGTGACCGTGCTGATGCCGACGTCGCCGATGCCGGCAACGGGCTTCACGGTGAGCGTGAAGAAGAGCGAGACGATTGACCTGAACATCACAATCGATCAGGCGATTCAGTTCGTGGTCAGTTGCGGCGTGGTCGTGCCTCCGCAACAGGCGATCAATGCCGCCAATGGGAAGCCGGCGATTGAATCGAATTCGGCCCCGCCCAGCACCAACGGCGAAGTTCCCGGTGAGACTACGCCCACAGCCAGCACCGATGTTTCCAGCGACAAGGAGTAACCCGTAGAACGGGCACTCTCGCCCGTTGTCACCCGGGCAAGAGTGCCCGGGCTACGAGAGCGCACGATGAGTAACGCCCAAACGATTCGTATCGGCACGCGCGGCAGCGCACTGGCGCGCTGGCAAGCCGAATGGGTCGCCGGGCAGTTGCAGTCCGCTGGCATCACGGTGGAACTGATCACCATCAGCACCCAAGGCGATGTGAAGAGCGGGCCGATTGGGGCCATCGGCACCCAAGGTGTCTTCACGAAAGAGTTGCAACGGGCGCTGCTCGACGACCAGATCGATCTGGCGGTACACAGTTTGAAGGATCTGCCGACCGAAGTGGTGCCGGGATTGACACTGGCCGCCGTGCCGCCGCGCGAAGCCTGCGGCGATGCCCTAGTGGCTCGCCGCTTCGCAAACTTGCACGAAGTACCCGAAGGAGCACGTATCGGCACCGGCAGCGCACGCCGAAGAGCGCAGCTACTTCACGCACGGCCGGATTTGCAAGTCCTCGACATCCGCGGCAATGTCGATACTCGCCTGCGAAAGCTGGATGACGGAGAGTACGATGCGATCCTACTAGCCGAAGCCGGGCTGAAACGG
>CALBTA010000546.1 GCA_937967755.1 uncultured Planctomycetaceae bacterium
CAAGCACTCCAAACCGGCGACCTCGCCACCCGCCGCTACGCCGACAGGGCGATTGACCGTTTGCAAACACCGTAGAAGAATCTGCGGCCGTTACAGTAGATCGGCGGTCCCCGACGATTGGAAGTGCGGATGAACTGGTTTTTCGGAAGCGGCGAGAATCAGTTTCCGTATCAGTTCCAACAACGCTTAGGTGGGCAGTTGATTCACGCTTCCGGTCGTCAGGGACTGCCGACCTACTTTGGAAAAAAGTTCAGGAAATCCGTCAAGAAAAGTGTACCAATCGCTTGACAGAAATGTGAAAATCTGTATACTGTACTGATGTGATCGTGCGACGGTCTTCCAAGGCCGTCGAGAAGGTGGCTTCCTCATGGACGTACTACGCCGCTCAACACCTTGGGAGACAAGCGGGAGAATGTACCAGTACCCCCCGAAATGTGCGATTTTGGTACATTTGGGGCGTGAAGTTGGTGAAGAGTTGCTTTGCAACTTGTTGCGGGGAAAAGAGTTATGGATACGCATGTATAGATAGCAACGTCACAAATGCACCACCAGGTGTGCAAGGCTGGTTCAGGCGCGGCCCGTAGTCACAAGCTGCCAGCTTGTTGACTGATGCGGATCGTTTGCGATCGCGGTGGGGAAGCGAACGCACGACCGGCAATTGAAGTGAAACGTTTTAGCGGGCAAGCTGGCAGCTTGCCGCTACGTGTTGAAAAAGTGGTCCCTCTGCAGTGAGTGGCGCGCTGAACAATTAGACATTTATTCAACAAAGTCAGGGGGCCCTTGGAACCCGGTCGCGCGCTGAATAAATGCCTTAAATTGTCAGCGCGCAACGGCCAAAGGTGGTGCTGAAAAACTTCCGCCGAAAACTAACCGGCGGGCAGAAGGCATCGCCCGAAAGCGGCGCAAGAGGGCGACGATGGGCAGAGGGTTGAGCGGCAGATCCCCGCCTCAACAGGGTTTGATCGGTGTTGAGCCGCAAAGAATGTCCGAGGTAAGCGGCTTAACTCGAGGCGGTAACTGCTATAATCGCTGGTGGCAGCTTTTCTGGATGGAGGGCAACTATTCGTGAGTAGCATATCGTTTCTCAATTCCGCGAAGGCTGTGGTCCCGGTTGGGTTGCTGTTGTCGGTGATGATTGGGCTGTCGTGCCCTTCCCAATCGAACGCTCAACAGCCTAGCGGTTTGTCGGCGGCGGTAGCGTTGGAACAGGCGATGGTCAGCACCATCGAGAAGTGCGAGAAGTCGGTCGTCGCGGTTGCCCGGGCTCGGGAAGGTTTGGGCGACCGTCTGCTCGACCCGGAATTCATTCCGACCGAATACGCAACGGGCGTTGTCGTTGGGCGCGAGGGGTTGATCCTAACCGTTTACCACGCGCTGGGCGATCCCGAAGAGAACGACTACGCCGTGTGGATTGATGGGCGAGGCCATCGGGCGAAGATCAAAGCGGCCGATCCGACGTATGACCTGGCCGTGCTGGAGATCGACGCCGATAGCCTGACGCCGATCACCTTGGGCGAGGCGAAGGATTTGAAGAAGGGGCAGATCGTGATTTCGTTGGGCAACCCGCAGGCGATTGCCCGGGACGGAAATGTTTCGGCGACCTGGGGCATTGTTTCGAACCTTCACCGCAAGGCGGCCCCGCGGCCCGATGCGGAATCGGGTGTGGAACAGAAAGATACGCTGCACCACTATGGCACGCTGATTCAGACCGACGCCCGTCTGCAGCGCGGCACCAGCGGCGGGGCACTGATCAATTTGAAGGGACAAATGGTTGGCCTAACTTCGGCGGCCGCCGCGCTGCCGGGAAGCGAGAAGCCCGCCGGCTTTGCGATCCCGGTGGGCGATACGTTTCGCCATGTTGTGCAGCAGTTGAAGTTGGGGCGGACCGTGGCGTATGGGTTTCTCGGCGTCGCGCCTGACGATTCGTTTTTGGTCGAGCACGGCGGCGTGCGAATCGCCAACGTCGTGCATGGGACGCCAGCGGCCGACGTGCTGCGCGTGGGGGACGTGGTGACGCACGTCGGCGGATCGCCACTGGGCGATGCGGGCGATTTGATCTTGCGCGTTTCGAGTTACCCGGCCGGGCAGACCGTGCCGATTCGGCTATTGCGGTCGGGCAAGTCGATGATTCACAACGTGACGCTCTCGAAGAAGTACATTCGCAGCGAGCGGCCGACGATCGCCAGTTCGCCGGAATTTCGCTGGCGGGGTATGACCGTCGACTACACGACGGCCCACCCGCGGTTCGTGGAACTCAGCCACGATGCCGATCCTGAAGGCTGCGTCGTCGTGACGGATGTGCTGCCCGACTCGCCCGCTTGGAAAGCCGGGCTGCGAAGCGGGCAGTTCATCAGCCACGTCAACGCCCGCCGGGTCAAATCGCCGGGGGAGTTCCAGCGGGCAGTCAACATGAAGAACGAACCGGTGCCCTTGTTCATCGCTGCACAGTTTGCGCGGAAGCAAACCGTGGTGGTTCCGGCCGAGGAATTGGAGCCGCAAGAGTAAGAGCCGATTCGAAAACCTCGGAAGTAGCGAGGATTGCGAATCCGCGCGGAGGTTTTCGGGAGTAAGAAGAGATTCGGCAGCTAAATGTCAACGATCACCTCGGCCAGCCAGCCTTGGTCGGTTTGTTCTACTTTCAGACCGTGGTAGGTAATAGCTTTCACTTCGTGGTCCATCTGGTGCCGTTGCGGGTCCATCGGTTCGCCGCGGCAGGTGGCTTGGACCGCATCGGGCTGAATTTGGATTTCGAACTGACAAAACAACATGTGTTCGCTGTCGAAGCGGTAGAGCAATTCGGTCAGCCAATCGAACAGTTGGTAGTCGATTTGGTCGCCGGTGATTTCGATTTGAACTTCCCGCTGGGGAAGCACCGATTCGATGTTCACGACTTGCATCGACAGCAAGCCCAACGCGGCCTCGCGAAACAACTGTTCGAGGCTGTCGGCTTGGACGCGAAGACCCAAGTCGGCGGTATGGGCAAAGGTTTCATACATGGAAGTTAAGGTAGGAAAAGTCGCCAAGAGGTTCAGGCGCTGGGTTGGCTGAACGGGTTTCGTTGGCTGAACGAGCTTCGCAATCGAAAGTCTTGGCGGCTTTTGGTTCCGAGGCAAGATGCCCGAACTGTGAATTCGCGGTCGCGGACCACGTTGGCGGGTTGATTTTCCCGGCGGCAGAGGGCAAGATTTTAACTTCGCTGCCGAATACGCCACTGACGCCCCGGGCGGCTCCCCCACATTCATTTGGAGAAGATGATGACACGACGTTTCCTGTCCCTGCTGGTTCTGCCTTTGTTCGTCGGCTGCTGCTGCTGTGGCGGCGGGGGCAGTTTGGAAGACGCATTCGCCGACATCGAAGCCGACATGGCTGACGTTGACGGCATTAATATTGAATTTGACGAAGTCGACGTGGATGCCGACGGAGCTGCCGTTGACGCCATGCCGGAAGTCGACGCCGACGGGGCGGCTCTCGATGGAGTCGATGCGGACGGCACGGCGGATGGCCCCGCTTTGGACGGACCGGCCCTCGATGGCGAACCCCTGATTCAAGATGGCGAAGGCTTCGAC
>CALBTA010000547.1 GCA_937967755.1 uncultured Planctomycetaceae bacterium
GCCCCTTGCCCGAGTTTCGATGAAGCGATACGATCTAAGATTCCACTAACCACGCGGAATCACTACCAACGCCGAAATCGGTGCTTCGAGGATCATGCGATGAAGAGCAGCGGCCACCCTAACTATTACGTCACCCAAGTTCGCTGCGGCTGCGGCAACGAGTTCACCACGCGCAGCACCTCGAAGGAACTGAAGATCGATATTTGCAGCGCCTGCCACCCCTTCTACACCGGCACGCAAAAGCACGTCGACGCGGCAGGGCGGATCGAGAAATTCCGCAACAAGTTCTCCAAAGGCGGCTACGCCAGCCTGCAAAAGCCAAAGAAGAAAAAGCCGGCACGCCGACCCGTCGACGAAGACGAATAGGCAGCGCCTGCCGCGATCTCAATAGGCTTTTGCCCCCGCTTGCGATATCATTGGAAGAGGATTGCTGCGCGCCCAGCGGGCCTTGCGGTGTTCATGACTTTCTCTCGACGGCTTTGGAAGACCGTCGTACCGGCTTGGAAGAGTTAACCCATGCGTGACATGCTCGAAAAGAAGCTCGACCGCTTCGAGGAACTGGAACGGCAGATGACCGATCCGGAGGTTCTCGCCGATTCGCAGCGCATGGCCAACGTCGCCCGGGAACATGGTTCGCTCGCCAAGATGGCCAACAAGTACCGGCACTTCAAGGGCCTTAACGAACAGATCATCGAAGCCCGCGAGATGCTCGCCGGCGACGACCCCGATATGAAGGAACTGGCCGAGGCGGAAATTCCTGAGCTAAAGACGGAACGCGAGGCGCTCTGGCAGGAACTTTTGGATGCAACCATCGGCGGCGAGGATGCCAACCGTACGCGCTGCATCATGGAGATCCGCAGCGGCACCGGCGGCGACGAAGCGGCCCTGTTTGCCCGCGATTTGTTTGAGATGTACAAACGTCATGCGGCCAACAAAGGCTGGAAGATCGAGATTATGGAGTCCAACGCCACCGACATGGGAGGGTTCTCGCGGATTACCCTCGGCATCGAAGGCGAAGGGGTCTACCGCGAGATGCAGTACGAAAGCGGCGGCCACCGGGTACAGCGCGTGCCGGAAACCGAAACGCAGGGCCGCGTCCACACCTCGGCCGCCACCGTGGCCGTCATGCCCGAGCCGGAAGATGTCGAGGTCGAACTGAAGCCCGACGATTACACCAAAGAACTTTACGCGGCCAGCAGCGGGCCCGGCGGGCAGCATGTGAACAAAACCGCATCGGCCGTCCGGCTGGTGCACAAGGAAACCGGCCTCGAGGTGAAGTGCAGCGACGAACGCAGTCAGCACAAGAACCTGGCCCGGGCGCTGCGCCGGATGAAAGCCGCCCTGTACGACCAGGCCCGGCAAGAGGAAGCCAAGAAGCGCAGCGACATGCGGAAAACCCTCGTCGGTTCCGGCGACCGCAGCGAGCGGATCCGCACCTACAACTACCCGCAAAACCGCGTCACCGATCACCGCATCAACTTCTCGGTCCACAAGCTCGATCAGGTCATGCTCGGCGACTTACAAATGGTCACCGACGCCCTGATCGACTACGAGCGCGAACAACAACGCGGCGACATGGATGTGGATCTTGACGAGTGAATGACCTCCCATGCACCAGATCGACAACCCTTACAGATCGCCTACTTTCGCTTCATCGAGAAAGCGAAGAAGATTGCCCAAGCCTTTTCCGGGCACTGCGACGGGTTGTATCGTACTCTCAGTCCTGTTGTGGCCGATCATAGCGCTCGCGACTGATCTGCTGGGCATCTGGTTGGAGCCCGCGCTACACATCAATGACTTTGGGATGGCAGTTTCGACCTTCACGATGCCGATGGCATTCATTGCCGGGATGCTTTTGTGGTTTCGCGGGTTCCTCTTATCGAGGGAATACACCACTCGTTCGGCAGTGTTGCAAGCGATTTGCACGCTGCCATGTTGGATCGCCGTTACGGCGATCGCGACCGTTTTCTTATTTCCAATGGGCCGGATTAGCGGGACTTTCTAAGTTGCGCAAGCCCTTCGCCCCGGCGCTCGTTCACTTCAATTCACTTCCCCAATGACCGACCAGCAGACGTGGACCATTGGGCGGCTGCTGACTTGGACGACTGATTATTTGCGCAACCACGGCAGCGATTCGCCACGGTTGGATGCCGAGGTGCTGCTGGCCCACGCCCGCGGCTGCCAGCGAATTGAACTGTACACGGCGTTCGATGAGGAGGCGGGCGAGGAAGTCCGCGTCGCCTTCCGCGAGATGGTTCGCCGCCGGGCCGAAGCCGCGCCGGTTGCCTACCTGGTCGGCGGCAAGGAGTTCTTCTCGCTGCACTTCCGAGTCAGTGAAGACGTTCTAATTCCACGGCCCGAGACCGAACTGCTGGTCGTCTCGCTGCTTGACAAAGCCAAAGCGTTGTCGTCAACGGCAGAGACACTGCACATCGCCGATGTCGGAACCGGCAGCGGCGTTCTGGCGGTCTGCGCCGCGAAGCATCTGCCCAGCGCCCAAGTAAAAGCGATCGACATCAGCCCCGCGGCGCTTGAGATCGCCCGTAAGAACGCCAACCTTCACAACGTGAATGATCGCATCGAGTTCATCGAAGGCGATTTGCTCACCGCGCTTCCGGCCGAGCCGGCGTTTGACTTCATCGTCAGCAACCCACCCTACATCGGCGACGGCGAGTTCGACGCGCTGCCCGACGACGTCCGCCTACACGAACCGCGCATCGCACTAACTTCAGGCCCTACCGGCACAGAGATCATCGAACAACTCATCCCCCAAGCCGCCGAGCGCTTAAAACCCGGCGGCTGGCTAATGATCGAAATCAGCCCGATCATCGCCACCGCTGTACAACAGTTGTTTGCCAACGGACCACGATTTGAAACCGCGGCCATCGTCAAAGACCACGCGCAACACCCCCGAGTAATCACCGCCCGCCGCGCTGCCGATTGACCCATCGTCAATCTGCCACCCAGAGCCTCGGCAGGGCATCGCCTAGGATTTGTGCTGTCATTTTTTAACTCGAACCAAGACTCACTCTTCGGGCTGATACTCCGGAACGATGTCTGGCGTCAGTCGAGACATTGACCACTCGCTGCGCTAACCGATCACTTCGCAAGTCACTTCACAAAGATCGGCCGCTTCTGCTTCGGTTGCTGCTTCGGCGATGATGCGCACGATCGGTTCGGTATTGCTAGCCCGGATCAGCAGCCAGCGATCGGGCCAGTCGAGGCGCAGCCCGTCCATGCGGTTGGGCACGGCTTCGCTGAAATGCTGTTCCAATTGGTCGAGGGCGGCTGGGATCTTGTCGCGCGCCACGGTCACTTTCGATTTGTGGATCGCGTAGCTCGGCAGCTCATCGGCCAGTGCGCTGACCGGTATGTCGCGCGCGGCCATGGCATCCAAAATTCGCGCCATGGCGACGAAGCTGTCGCGGACGTAGCCCACGCGGGGGTCGATCGGGCCGCCGTTGCCTTCGCCACCGAAAACTGCGTCATGGGCGATCATCATATCGCAAACGTTCGCTTCACCGACGGCCGAAATGCGGCAATCGAATCCGGCGGCACTGGCGATGTCTTGCGACATCCGGCTGGTGGCACAATTGGTAACAACCGTGCCGCCGTCGCGGTCGGTTTGCAGCAGCACCTGGTTCAGGCAAATCGCCAGCGTGTATTCCTCGCCGATGTAACGCCCGTTCTCATCGATCACCGCCAGGCGGTCGGCGTCGGGGTCTTGGCAAAACCCGACCGCCGCGCCGGCTTCCCTCACCCGTCCGCAACCGCCCTTTAGGTTCTCAGCAGTCGGTTCCGCTTCGTGCGCGAAATTTCCATCAGGCGTATCGCCCAGGATCGTCGCATCGCAGTTCAACTCATTCAGCAACCGCCCACCCAGCAAGCTGCCCGCGCCATGATTAGAATCGAGCAACACGCGAAAGCCCTTCGCGCGGATTGCTTCCACGTCGACCGTTGCCAGGACCAGTCGAAGATGTTCTTCGGCGGTATCGTCGGATTGAATAACGCTGCCTAATCCATCGTGCCGTGCCCATGCGAAGTCGCCGGCGTTGTAAGCGTCGCGCACTTGCTCGCCGGTCGCGGCGTCGACGACGCGTCCTTCGGCTGAGAACAATTTCATCCCATTGTAGGGCGCGGGGTTGTGGCTGGCGGAAATTTGGATGCCGCCGGCGGCGCTCCGCGCCCTGACCAGCACGCCTGTGGTCGGCGTGGCGGCGATGTCGGCGTCGATAACATCCCGCCCCATCGCGGAAAGCGAGCTGCGCACCGCATCGGCCAGCATCCGCCCGCTCCCCCGCCCATCGCGCGTGACAACAATCGGGCCTTCACGAAGGCTTCCGGCGAACGCCGCCGCATAACGCACCGCCACCTCCGGCGTCAGTGTCTCACCTACGATTCCCCGCAATCCCGAGACGCTAATGATTAGTTCGCTCATGCCGTGTTTTCCAATCCGTACTTGAAAGAATCTCCGTTAGGCCACATCGCCCTGTCGCAGCGACTGTTTAAGCGATTCTACAACGCAGGCCAAATTTCGGAGAGGTCTTCTGTTTCGTGATTCCGGCCAACACATCCTAGCTACCCACTCGTCCGAATTCGTGGCAAAGAGCAGATCTTGGCCAAGCTAAAAGGTAATAGGGCTGCGGGGTGGCGCAGGCGGTTTCGGTTCCGATGCACACAGTTCATCATCGCGGGTTGGCAATCGACCTGCCGAAACAGCGATATCCGCCGAGCGCAGGAAATTTACCAATAGACTGAATCCATGCTCGGTCAAGATTGCCTCGGGGTGGAACTGCACGCCGAATACCGGATGTGCCCGGTGGCACAGGGCCATCGGCGTACCTTCGCTCGTTCGCGATGAAAGTTCCAATTCCGCCGGCAGGCATGTTTCGTCCACAATCAGCGAATGGTACCGGCAAACGGTTAGCGGGTTGGGCAGGCCGGCGAACAGTTCCGAATGGTCGTGCGTGATTTCGCTCGTTCTACCATGAACCGGTTCATCGGCGCGGACGACCGCTCCGCCCAACGCGGTTGCGATGCACTGATGCCCCAGGCACACACCGAGCATAGGAACGCAATTGTGATACGTGCGAACAACATCTTCGCAAACACCCGCTTCCTTGGGCGTGCAGGGGCCAGGTGAAAGCACAATCGCCGCCGGATTGATTTCGGCGATCTCATCCACCGTGATCGCATCGTTCCGCACCACGCGTGCCGCTTGCCCCAGTCGCACGAAATACCGCGCAAGGTTATGCACGAAGCTATCGAAGTTGTCGATCAACAGAATCATTCGTCCAGCGCCGCCAGCATGCCCGCCGCCTTGTGCCATGTTTCTTCGTATTCCGCCTGCGGGTCGCTTTGCGCGACGATGCCGCCGCCGACGGGCAACTGCCGCCAGCCGCCGGCAACGGTGATGGTGCGAATCAGAATGTTCCAGTCCATCGCACCGTCGAACCCAATGTAACCCATCGAACCGCAGTACGCCCCCCGGGCGGTCGGCTCCAACTCGGCGATGATTTCCATCGCCCGCACTTTCGGGGCACCAGTGATCGATCCGCCTGGAAACGACGCCCGCAACAAGTCGACCGGATCGCAATCCTCTCCAAGCTTCCCCTGCACGACGGAAACTAGGTGCTGCACCGTTTGATAAACCTCCAGGCGGCACAAGTCGCTGACGAAAATGCTCTCCGGCTCACAGACGCGCGACAGATCGTTCCGCAGCAGGTCGACGATCATCACGTTCTCCGCCCGGTCCTTCTCGCTGGCCTTCAGTTGATCGCCTGTGAAAAGATCGGCTTCGGGCAGCGGGTTACGGCGGCGGGTTCCTTTGATCGGGCGGGTTTCGACGTCGCGGCCATTCAGCTTGAGGAACCGCTCGGGCGAGGCGCTGGCGATTTGAAAATTCTCTCCCGCGAAGTATCCCGCGAACGTGGCCGGGTTGCGATTTCGCAGCCGTAGGTAGAGCGAAACCGGATCCCCATCATCAGGGTGCAGCAGCCGCTGTGCCAGGTTCACTTGAAAGACATCCCCGGCGTGGATGTACTCAATCGCCTGTTCCGCTGCCTGCAAATAGCGCTGATGGGAGAAGTTGCTGGTGAGCTGATTGTGAAAATCGGCTGGGAATTGGGGAGCGAGTTGCTCGCGGCTGATAGTACCGTTTGCCGAACATGCGTCGCCGCCCGTCGCTTCGCTATTTGCTTTGCCGCGAATCTATGATTCATATTGTTTGATGTGCAGGCGAGCGCGTTTTACGCGCGCCGCATCGTCGGATTCCGGCCAGCCGTGCGAAATAATCCAGGCGTGGTCTTCGGCGTGGTCCCAGGCCAACACCGTGTCGTACAAGCCGATTGCCAGTTGCGGAATTTGGAATTCGTCGACCGCTGGGGACGGAATCTCTTCCAGGCTTCGACCCAGGTCATAGCTCAACAAGCCCGCGGCCCCGCCTTGAAGCGGCGGCAAGCCGGCAATCGACTGCGAGCGGTACGGGGCGATGCGTTGCTGCAACTCAGCAAGCGGATCGGGCTTATCCGCTGGAATCTGAAAGTACTCGAACGGGTCGGCCGTGAGAAACGAATACCGTCCGAGCGCCTCGTGTCGCATTGCGCTATCCAGGAACAGGCAGTGCGGCCGCGCCGCCAAAGCACGAAACGCCGCCTGGGCATCGGGCGGGGGGGTTAGTTGTTTGACGAGGGGCAATTGCATTGCGCGCACGAGTACGTATTCTCCCTCTCCCCCTGGGAGAGGGCCGGGGTGAGGGCGGTGAATGGTGGAATGAGCGGCAACTCGCACAACCCTCATCCGGCCTTCGGCCACCTTCTCCCAAAGGGAGAAGGCATCGCCCCAACATCAGCCATTCCATCAACGTTTTAACCTAATCTCCGTCCTGCCTGCGTAACTCAATCATCCCGTCGCTTTGGCTTGCGCGTCCGGCGGTGGTGGGTTTCTGCTTGGGTCAGGTGGCCCCAGTCGAGCGATTCATCTTGCTCATAGTTCTTGCTCAGCGTCAATGCGGTGGCGGCCTTGCAAAGTTCGAAGCCCAGGTAGAACGCGTGGCTGGCGTTGATGTTTCTCGGCTCGGTCTTGAGCAACTGGTCGAACAGGCGGAACGGATCGGTGTCGCTGAGGTGGAAGCCAGCGCTGATCAGGTGCAGCAGGCCCTCTTCCGCGAACAGGCGATAGTTGTTGTCTTTGATTTGGCCGGCGAGCTGTGCCAGAACGTCTTCGCCCCGCGGGCGAAGTTTCTCGTCGCGCAGCATCAGCAAGCGCTGCTCCACATGCTTCGGCAGTGTTCGCTGCGTGATCGCATGGTAGACCAACCGCCGGGCGATGTCGCACTCGGCAACGCTGCTGCGTGCCCAATTGATCACTTCGGTCGTCAACACGCTGCGAATGCCAAGCTCCTGACAGATTGCCAAAAGGATCACGTTAACACCGGCTGAATCGACATCGGTCAGTTCCGTCAGGTTGCCGATGCCCATCATCATTTCGGCATCGGGGTAGCGCTGGCGAACTTCATAATATCGCAGCAGGCTGGCGGCGAACCCGAAACCGATCGGTTCCAACACCGGATCGATTCGCAGCGGCACGCCCGCGGATGCGAGCGTTTCAACCGTTTCACTCAAACCGTCCAGCGTGGCGAAGTCGTCAGGCACCACGACCACTTCGCAGCCCCAATCCATGGCCGCTTCGCGGTTGGTGCTGTTGACCGACAGCACCAGTTCCGCGCCGGCTGCGACCGCGGGGCCAATTTCCACCGGCTGCAGGCTGTCGATCGAAACTCGCCAGCCTTCGTCGCGGAGCATTTTCACGCAATCGCCCACGCCGTGCCAAGGATCGCCCGGCTCGCAGCCGACGTCGATCACATCCGCGCCGCTTTTGATGTAGCGGCGGGCGGTCGTCAGAATCTCGGCGCGCGATAGCCGCGGGGCGTGATTGATTTCGGCGAGAATCTCAATATCGTACGCCCCGTAGTGGGCGCGCGACACGTTCTGCCCGCCGAAGAATTCTGGAAGCTCGCGCAGATCGCGCGGCCCGCGCTCGACCGGAACATGGCAAGCGGCGGTCAGCGGCGCAAGATCGCCTTCGCAGTAGCCGGGAATGATGACGCGGCGGGCCGGCTCCGGAACTTTCATGCGGGCCGCGATCCACTTCGGTGTCATCAAAGCGGCGACGGTGATCGGCAGTACGTCGACCGAATAATCGAACCCGACTTGCTCAGCGAGCGACGGCAACTGTTTTCGCAGCGCGTGCTCGGCCAGGCGGCCGGTAATGAAATGCAGATGCTCGCGGGTCATGCGTCCGCCTCGGCGTGAGCGTGCCCAGGGTCGGTTCGCAGCCCGCCGTTGACGGCGATGACTTGCCCGTTGATGAATTCCGCTGCCGGCGAGACCAAAAACCGGGCGGCACGGGCGACGTCCTCGGGCGTTCCCCAGCGGGCGAGCAGGCTTTCGCCGGCGGCCCGTGCTTGCCAATAGTCGGAAGCATCATCGCCCCACGATGTTTTGATCCAACCGGGTGCCAGGCAGTTGACGCGAACGCTCGGGGCAAGTGACTTCGCCAGTGAGCGGCTGAACGCCATGATCGCCCCTTTGATCGCCGCGAACATCTCGCCGCTATCGCCTGCCATGCCGGTTTCGGCCTGATTCCAACCGATGTTCAGGATGGTTGCGCCGGGTGTCTTCCGTTGTTGAAATTGCGAAGCGGCGAGCCGGGAAAGGTGGATCGTACCGCGCACGTCGGTCTGCCAAAGCAGTTCCAGTTTCTCGTCGAACGACAGCTTCGCGGCTTCGCCTGTTAACACATCCGCGCCGGCGTTGTTGATCCAGATGTTAATATCGCTACCGATGTCGCTGGCGGCGGCGGTTACAGATCGGGCGAGTGCAGCGTAGGGAATGAGGGTGGAGACCAGGGGGAGCTGG
>CALBTA010000548.1 GCA_937967755.1 uncultured Planctomycetaceae bacterium
ATGGAAGCTGTGGGACCACATGGACGCCATCCTGTCGCTGGGCGTCACGTCGCTGGTGGACCACATCTTGGAAGTCAAGAATCCCAGCGGTACTAAGGGGATCAAGATCGACGAGGCCAAGGTCGACGCCCTCGACCGTCATCAGGCCCGCGACTTGCTGGTGCTGGCCGCCTCTTACGATCAGTCGACGGCCGAAACCTACACCGGCCGCTGGCACCGGCTGCGGAAGCGGTTGAAATTTTTCTCCTGGGGCGCGCTGTGGCCGCTACTGGTCGGCGCGGTTGGAACGGTGGCCGTCATCACGCTGGCGATTCTGCTGACGATCTACACCGAGACGAGTTGGATTGCCTACCTAATTTGGCTGTACGTCGCATTGTTGTTGGCAAGTTGGGGGCCGTGGCTGTGGAAATTCTGCAAAAACTGGGGCCGCGCCCGCGGCGTGGTGCGGCACGTCCGTGTGGGCAACCACGAAACCGGCCAGACCCGCAACGTATTGATGAACTTTGCCGAAAGCGAAATCGCCGGGCAACCGCTGCCCAACAAAGACCGCACGGACGACCGCTATGAACTGCTGACCAAGTTTCAAGGCATTCTCAAGTCGCTGGGGTACGAAGGGCTGGTGGTGTTGGTTGACCGCGTCGACGAACCGCACATGATTAACGGCTCCGCCGAATTGATGCGGGCCTTGCTGTGGCCGATGTTGGATAACAAGTTTCTCAAACAGTCGGGCGTCGGCCTGAAAATGCTGCTGCCAGTGGAACTGAGCGAATTCGTGCAGCGCGAAGGGCGTGAGTTTTACGAGCGTGCCCGGCTCGACAAACAAAACCTCGTGCCATCGCTGAACTGGTCGGGCGAAGCGCTGTTCGACGTCGCCAACGCCCGCATCAAAGCGGGTGCCACCGCCGGAAAAACCCCGACGCTGCGTACACTGCTGGACGATTCAATCAGCGAGCAACGGATCCTCGATGCGTTTCGCGACCTCCGCGTGCCGCGTCACCTGTTCAAGTTCCTTTACCGCTTACTCGTCGCCCACTGCAACGCCCACACCGACGAAAACCCGCAGTGGGAAATCTCGAACGAACTGTTCGAATCAACGCTCGCCATCTACCGCCGCGATCAAGACGCCATGGACCGAGGATTAGGCACGGCGTAAGGAAGCGGTTTACGGTGTTCAGTGTTCAGTTTTCGGTAAAGCGCGCCAATACCGGCGGCGTAGAACGGACCTCCGGGTCCGTACACGCCGGAGAAGTGTATTGGTCTGTTGGGTATGAGTCCGGCTCCGGCTCGCGAAGTTCATATAATTTCTCTCCGAACTTCTCCGCGACTGCCCAACCATCTCCCCACCTCCCTTCCGCAACCAATCGATTACATCTTTCGTCGACCGATACCGACGGCTTATGGCGTCTACCGGTTCGCCAAGCCCCTTTTTCACCACCGAACGCCCATCAGTGCTTGCCTGCAAGAGTTTCCTCCCGCCCGGTGTTGAAAAAAGAATTCTGGAAGAATCTGCCCAGAACAGTGTACCACTGGCTTGACATGAATGTGGAAATGTGTATACTATACGGATGAATGGGTACGACGGTCTTCCGAGGCCGTCGAAACGTAGTCACAAGCTGCCAGCTTGTTGACTGGTACGTATTGTTTGTGATCACGGAAGTGAAGCAAGCTGTGATCCGGAAAATCGAAGTAGAGCGGTTCAGCGATGAAAAGTGGCCCCTCTACAGAGGGTGGCGCGCTGACAAAAAAAGTGAATTTGTCAGCGCTCCGGGGATTCCCTGGGACCCCATCGCGCGCTGAATAAATGCTCGAAATTGTCAGCGCTCTTGTCCAAAAGAGGGAGTTGAAAAACTGCGGATTTCGGAATGCAGAGCGATTCCTAGCCGGCTCGCTAGCACCGCTGGCGGTGTCGAACCGAACTCCGCCTGAAGCGAGCGTGCCGGTTATGCCGATTGTATCAACGCGGAGCGCCCGCGCTGCGCCCACGTTGTTTGCGAAGCTATCACGACGTCCAGCGAAGGAACCTATCACGCTATGTACGAAGCCACTTTCCAAATGCACCGGCGTCCTTTTCCTCCTTCGGCGGATGTCAGTACGTATGTGGGCATCGGCCCGGTCGAGGCGGCCGGCCAGACGCTGCTGCGGGTTGTGCAGCGGGGCAGCGGACCGGCGCTGGTGATCGGCGCGGCGGGAACGGGCAAATCGATGCTGTGCGAGCTGATCGCCGAACACTTCGCCGACACCATGTGCGTGGCGCTTCTTTCCAACGGGCAACTGGCCAACCCCAAGGCGCTGTTCCAAGCGATTTTGTACGAGCTGAAACTGCCCTACCGCGACATGGACGAAAACGAGCTGCGCCTGACGCTGGTCGATTTTCTGACCAACGCCGAGCGCTGCCCGCAGCCGCTGCTGCTGGTCGTCGACGAAGCCCACTGCCTGCCGCTGCGAATCTTGGAAGAGATCCGCATGCTGACCAACCTGGTTCGCGATGGGCAAACGCGCGTGAACCTGGTGCTCGCCGGCGGGGCGGCCTTGGAAGAGCGGTTCACCAGCCCGAAGCTCGATTCGTTCAATCAACGAGTAGTGGCCCGCTGCTATTTGGAAAGCCTGAACCGCGAAGAGACGGCAACCTACATCGCCGAGCAGATCAACGCGGCAGGCGGCGATCCGGCACAAATCTTTACAACGGAGGCGTCGTCGTCGGTTTACGATGCGACCGACGGCATCCCGCGGCTGATCAACCAGGTTTGCGACCATTCGCTGATCATGACCGCGATCGGGGGCCACGCCAGCGTCACGCCCGAGGTCGTGCAGGAAGCATGGGCCGACTTGCAGCAACTTCCCACGCCGTGGCTGGAACCGAAAGCAGGCGGCCCACCGGCGGAGATCGAACACGCGGTCGAATTCGGCACGTTGGAAGACGACGATGCGGACGTCGCTTCGATACCGTTCTCTCGCGAGCGCGAAGACCGTAGTGAAGTGCCACACTTCGCCGAGGAAGTGGCGGCCGATGTTGGTCCGCTAGAGACCGTTGCCGAATCGCGGATGGACGAAATCGAGCGGCAAATTTCAGCCGTGGATGAGACTTATGAAGCCGCCGAGCAAGAACCTGAGCCTGAACCGGTAGTCGTGGCGAATCCGTTCGACGAAGCGTTCGACGAGGAAGAGGTGATCGTCGACAACTATGCGGCTCTGGCGGAAGTCCGCATCGCCAGCGCGCCGCTTGATACGGCTCCGCGCGTCGCCAGCCAGCAAGGGCGAGAGATCGCGGCGTTGCTGGCCGACGTTAAGCAAGCCACCCAGCAGACGCAGGTCAGCGAAGCGCACGTTCCGATCACCCCGGTCGCCGAGCCGGAGACGGAAGACCCAGCCAAGACGCTGACCGAGGCGGAAGTTTCCAGCGAAGTTTCATTGCTGGAAACGCCTGAGGTAGCAGCCGAGGAAAACGGCGACGCGGTGGCGCAGCTCGAAGCGGCGCAACAGCGGCAAGAAGAACTGACCGACGCAGTGGCCGACTTGTTGCAGTCCATTGATGAGGAAGAAGAAGCGGTCGAAGTCGCCGACATTCGGCCGATCCACAAAGCTCGCGAAGTTGCCGCGCAAGGGGAGTTCGAAGCGGAAGAAGCTTTGCAGCCGGATTTGGCGATCGCACCGGGCGATGACCGCGACCTGATCATTGTGGAAGAGCCGGAGACGATCGAAACGCCCCAGCACGTGGCCAAGGGCAAGGCCCGTCGCCAGCAATACCGGCAACTGTTCAACCGGTTGCGCCAGGCGTAGTTCCACCAGCGGCAAACGAAGACGGGAGTTCAGCCATGTCACGCATGCTCGAGGCGCTGAAGCAGTTGGAAGCATCGCAGCAGTTGGTTGCGCCGGAGCCTGCTGCGATTGTTAACGAACAGGATGAATGCGAAGTCGCGAGCGGCGAGCTTTTGGATGCTTCTGAATCTGCCGAGACGGTTGCAGAGCAATCGGAGCGGAAGGAGCCGTCTCCGATTGAACCCGTGATGACGAGTAGCGCCAGCGACGACGAATCGTTCGAGCCGACGTTCACCGCCTGGAAGGAACATGGCGAACCGTACGACCCGAACGATTCGCTGTCGTTTGAAGACTTCCTGGATGCATCGGACGCAAAAGATCAAACCCGCGAACCGCTTGCCGATAGCGAACCTGTGGTCGAGGAACCGGTGCCGGAGGTGACTGAGCCAGCGCCGGTTGATGAAGCGCCTGTGGAGGTCGGCCCGAGCGAAATCGTAAGCAAGGCCGATGATTGCGTCTCGCCAGATGAGGAAATCGCGACGGACGATTCTCTGACCGATAACGCCCCGCCTACCACCGCGGAGGTCGAAGAGCGCGCGGCCGATTCGATCGATCAAATCGACAGCATGACCGAACAGGTCGCCGCGGTGGATAATGTGGATGATGGCGCCTCGGTGTTGGCCGAGGATGAATCGCCGGCTGAGGAAACAACTTCCGCCGCCGAAGATGTCGAATCGCTTGGCGCAACGATCGACTACGTACCTCCGACGCTTACGCCCGCCGTAGAGACCGCCGAGCAGAATGATGCGCCTCTCGGGGACGACGTGGAGGAAGCTGGCTCGGTTGACGACGTGACCGATGATGTTGTGGAAGACGACCCGACCGCGGAAGCGGCCGCCGACATCGAAACGCCGGAGCCGGAGTTGGGCCAGCCAAGCTCTCTACTCCCTGAAAACGAAAAGCCGATTGAATCAACACCTGATGACACACCGCTGAGCGAAGAAACTGAGACCGCAACCGACGACGACTACTCCAAACCGGAAGATGAAGTCGCAGCCGATTTCGTTGACGAACCGGCCGCTTCAACCGTTGCGGAGTTCGACATCTTCGCTGCCGACGAGCCGGTCGCCGATCCCATCGCGGCTTCGGAAGAACTGGAGCCTTCGCCGCTGGAAGAAGCCAGCGGCGTCAGTTCCGACGAGTTGTCGGCCGCCGATTTGGATGAGCAACTGGCTGCTTCACTTCTGGAGCAATCTGATCCGGGCGAGGCGGAGCTACCTAGCGAAGCACCGCTGTCGATGGACCTGGCGGTGACCAGCGAGTATCCGGCAATGCAGCCCGAACCTTCGCCTTTGGGCGACGACCTTTGGGAAGCTGAACCGCCCGCGATGGATGACGAGATCGAACCGGTTGTGGATGAAGCGTTGGGGTCTGAGCCAGAAGTTCAAGCGGAAGAAGCAGCAGAAGTATCGGAAGAGCCGAAGGAAGATTCGGTCATTGGTGAAGAGGCCTTGCCAAGCGAAGAACCCCAAGCCCAGCCCGAAGATCAGGAGGCCGCTGAAGAGCAGGCGAGCGAAACCAATGAACAAGACGCGGTAGACGAAGACACATCAGCCGTTGACGAACAACTAAGCTGGGACGACTTGTTCCCCGGAGCGGGGTTGGGGGACAGCCCGAGCGATGCAGGTGATGTAGACGAGTTGCTGAACGCCTTGAAAGGAAACAGCGACGGCGCGGCAACTGTTGAGTCGGACAAGGAAGTTTCGACGACGGGCTTGGGCGAATCCGACGGAACCATGGCGTCGCCGGAGACCGACGCACAAGCAAATAGCAATTCCGACAGCGAAAAACTGGCAGCTTTTTCAACCATCTCTCCAGAACTTGCCTCTTCCGAACTTAGCCCGGCGGAAGCCACGGCGCTGGCGGAGTTGAACGACAAAGACCGCATCGGCCAATACATGGTGCTGGGCAGCCGGGTGCTGGATGATCTTTCCGGCAGTGCCAGCCGCAGCGCGGCATTCGTCGGTGCCGAACACCAGCCGCACGTAACCGATGCGATCTTGCGAACCGCCATGGCGATGGCGTTGAGCAAAGGGACGCAAGTGCTGATGATCGACGCTTCGCTGGACGACAAGCATCTGACATCGGGATTGAACCAGACAGCCGAACCGGGCCTGATCGAGGTGCTGAAAAAACGTGCGCCATGGCAACAAGCCGTGCGGGCAACCGCCACCCCGGGCCTGTGCGTACTACCCGCCGGCCGGCTGGCCGCGCCGAAGTTGTCGGCCGGCGACGAGGAACTGGGATCGCTGCTAAACGAACTGACCAGCCAATGGGAAGTGGTGCTGCTGGACGCCGGAAGCTGCCAGGATTCATCAGCCCCGGCTCTGATCAGCGCGGCTTGTAACGTATACTTGGTCGTCCGTTTGGGCGAGACTGAGTTGCAGGGCGCAGGTGCCGCGATCGACATCATTCGCGCGACGGACGCTAAAATTCGGGGATGCGTCGCCACCAACGCGTAAGCCGCCGGGTCGACGAAAATTCCCTCTCCCTCAGGGAGAGGGCTAGGGTGAGGGGAATCGCAAGATACGTTTCGTTCTTCACTCAGCACAATCGCGACGTGATTGTGTTTTTGTTCCACCAGCCTCCACAACCCAAGCCATGCGAACTTTCCTTGTCACTGGTGGTGCCGGCTTTATCGGCTCGCACATTGCCGAAGCGCTGGTCGAGCGCGGCGACCGCGTGCGGGTGCTGGACAACTTGTGCATGGGGTTTGAGGAAAACGTTACGCGACTAGGTGAATCGGCGGAACTGATCGTGGGCGACATCAACGATGCCGATGTGGTCACCGCGGCGCTTGACGGCGTCGACTGCATCTTTCACCAGGCGGCGCTCGCTTCCGTTCCGTTGAGTGTCGAGTCTCCGCTGCAAACGAACGCGGCGTGCGTGACGGGTACGGTCAACCTGTTGCACTGCGCTCACAAGGCGGGCGTTCGCCGGGTGGTCTACGCCGCCAGCAGCAGCGCCTACGGCGACAACCCGACGACGTCGAAGAGCGAGACGGAATTGCCGATGCCGCTTTCGCCTTACGCCGCCGCGAAGCTGGCCGCGGAGTATTACTGCCAGGCGTTCCATCACACGTATGGTCTGGAAACCGTCGCGATCCGTTACTTCAACGTGTTCGGCCCGCGGCAAGACCCCGGCAGCCCTTACTCGGCCGTCATTCCGCTGTTCATCACCGCGATGCTCGCCGGGCGGCAGCCAATTGTTTACGGAGACGGCGGGCAATCGCGCGACTTCACGTTCGTCGCCGACGTCGCCCACGGCAACCTGCTGGCGGCCGACGCCGATGGCGTGGCCGGCAAGGTAATCAACGTCGCCACCGGGCGAAGCGTGACGCTGCTTCGCTTGCTGAAAGGTCTGAATGAACTGCTGGACACCGACATCCAACCCAAATTCGAACCTGCCAGAGCCGGTGACGTCCGCGAAAGTTTGGCCGACATTTCGATGGCGCAGGAATTAATGGGTTACGAGCCGACCATCGAATTCGAGGAAGGGCTACGGCGTTCGATTGATTACTACAAGTCGATCATCAAATCGTAGCGGGGGCTTCTAGCCACCGCCCGTTTCAGTGGGATGGGTTCGTAACCCGTCCACGTATGTGCCCGAATCGTTGGTCGCAGTACAAACCCGACCGATACCTTGGGGCGAGTTGAGACTTTCGTTCCGCGCTTCCTTCACCCAAAATGCCGACACGCCCGTAGCGATCATGATAAAAGCGACGCCCACAAACATTGTTCCATAGCCCGGTAAACCGAGGTTCGGGGCGTATTCGACGACGGCTCCGATGGCGGGTTGGCCGACGAGGTTGGCCAAGTCGAACATCGCCAGCACCAGCGTCGTCGCCAGTCCGCGGTAGCGAATCGGAAAGGAAACGCTGCCCCCTTTGATGATCGCCGGGAACAGAAACGCGTGCGAGATACCGCCCAAAGCCGCGGGCAAGGCCAATAGCAGTTCGCCGCGCACGATCGTGAACGACAACATGCTGGCCGCGAGGAAAACGAATCCCAACTGCGCAGTGAAGCGAATTCCGTAGCGATCTGTGAACCGCCGGGTGGCAATCCGCACCGCGAAGGCGGTCGCCGCGTAGACAAAAAAGAACGTGCGAATGCGATGGATGCCGAGTTGCTCGGCGTAGGGTTGCAAAAACGTATGCGGCAGCATCACCCCGATGCCCATCGCCGCCGCACAGAACAAGACCGCGCCAGGGTGGTAACGCCGGATCAGCCACAACATCGGCGGGCGATCCTTCTGCTTGATCGGTGTCGAGCCGCGCGTTGAGCCGTAGGTCAACAGCAAGGACAAAGCGGCGGCACCCGCGGCGGCCAGGAACATCCGTTGCACCATGGCGTTGGTGATCGCTTCACTGGGTGCAAACAACAAGTCGCCCAACAGTGGACCGAGTGCCAGGCCGATGAAGCCCGAAGAGCCAAGCGTGCCGACCATTTCGCCGATCCGGTCGGCCGGGGCGCGCAGCGATATGAACGTTAGCGACGCACCGAACGCGCCGGCCAGCCCGACCATTTGCAAGATACGGGCGAGGTAGACCAACGCATCCAGCGCCGGGCCGCGGAGCGGCGTAAGCGCCCAATGCCCCAGCAAGCTGATGATGACCACGACCAGTGAAGCCATCCAAACGCGGCGCGCTCCGTATCGGTCGGTTGCCACGCCGAGGGCTCCGCGCATCGCCAGCGCCCCCACCATGCCAACGCCCACGATCAAGCCCAGCGTTAGTTCGCTTCCGCCCCGCAGCGTGACGAAATTCGCATAGCGAAACAACACGCTGACGCAAACCATCAGCAACGTATTCGCCGCATACGCCAACCAGAAAGTGCGGTTATACATATGCGGTGCGTTGAGACGAATAGTTTAGGAGGGAGCGTGTAGCGGGCGCTGACTCCCTCTCCCTTTGGGAGAGGGTTGGGGTGAGGGCGTTGCGTATGCACAGCCCTCATCCGGCCTTCGGCCACCTTTTCCCAGAGGGAGAAGGATTCGCCCTGAAGGTTCGCGCATCTCGAATCGCAACACCACGGCAGACAATCCCGCATTATAGCCCGATTCCAACCCACGGCGAGGGCAACCGCCATTGAACAAACGGCAATCGCGTGCGAGAACATCGTAGCGGAGGCTTCTAGCCACCGTGGCTTCGCGTTGTCGTTCTCATAAGAGTTCGGGAATTCACTTCTAAACCTTTTCGGCAAGAAGTCTCACGACTTCTGCTACATGATTCACGGTGGCTGGAAGCCCCCGCTACGATGGCCCATGAACAAAACGCTGGTCACCATCGCCACGTATAACGAGATCGAGAATCTGCCGCTGCTGGTGGATGCGATTCACGAGCAAGTTCCCGCTACGGACATCCTGGTCATCGACGACAATTCGCCCGACGGCACCGGCGATTGGGTGGACCGCAAGGGTGCAGAGGACGACCGCATCCACTGCGTTCACCGCGAAGGAAAACTGGGCCTCGGCACGGCGACGATTGCGGCGATGCGGTATGCCATTGAGCATGGCTACGATTGCATGCTGAACATGGATGCCGATTTCAGCCATCACCCTCGCTATTTGCCGGCGATGATCGCGGGGATGAACGAAGGCGAAGACGACGTTTGCGATTGCATGATCGGCTCACGCTACGTCGCGGGCGGCGGCACCGAAGGCTGGCCATTGCACCGCCGATTGATGAGCCGCGGGGTTAATCTGTACGCCCGCGTTATGCTGGGGCTGCGCCCGAAGGATTGCAGCGGGGCGTTTCGCAACTACCGGGTGAGCGTGCTGGAAGAGATCGACTTCGACAGCATCCGCTCGCGCGGGTACTCATTTCAGGAAGAGATCCTCTGGCACCTGAAACGGGCCGGTGCGCGTTTCGACGAAACGCCGATCGTCTTCGCCGATCGGGAGCGGGGGCAATCGAAAATCAACAGCCGCGAGGCGGTGGCGGCGCTGTGGATTCTTTTTCGGCTGGGTGTGAAAAATTGGATTGGGTTGTAACGAGTATTCCCTCTCCCTTTGGGAGAGGGTTAGGGTGAGGGCGTCTTGTGGACCGCGTCGAAACACAAGTAAATCACGTTCCAGGTCGTCCGCCCTCACCCCGGTCCTCTCCCAAGGGGAGAGGGAGATTCGTGATCGCTTGCGCGGTCTTCTTTGCCTCGGGGCTGGCGGCGCTGACTTATGAAATCTCCTGGTCGCGGCAGATCGGTCTGCTGATGGGGAACACCGCTTCGGCCGCGGCCACGGTGTTGGCCAGTTACTTCGTCGGATTGGCGTTGGGCTACGCGTTGGCCGGCCGTCTGGCGGCGAAGGCCGTGCGGCCGCTGCTATGGTACGGGCTGCTGGAACTGGCCGCGGCCGGTTGGGCCTGCCTCGTTCCGCTGGTGATGTTGCTGTTGCGGCAGGAATCGATCATTGGGCTGATGCAATCCGATGTGCCGCACTGGCAGGCGGCGATTCGGGCGGGCGTCTGCATTGTTCTTTTCCTGCCGGCGACGACCGCGCTGGGCGCGACGCTGCCGCTGATGGCCCGGTGGATTGAACAAATCGACCCGGAAGCGAACAGCCGCATCGCCTTCGCCTACGGGCTGAACACCATCGGCGGGCTGGCCGGCGTCTTGATTGCGACGATCTATCTGCTGGCAACCGTCGGCGTGACCGCCAGCAGCTACGCCGCCGCGGCTCTCTCCGCCGCTTGCGGAGTCGCAGCAATCTGCCTTTCGCAGATAGTCGCTGATCGCTCCGCGATCAGCAAAGTGGATCGCAGAGCGATCCATGACCATCGCGGAATCACGGTTCTCGTCGGCACCAGCGGCTTCGTCACGTTGGCATTGGAAGTTCTCTACACCCGGCTGTTCGCGTTGACGTTTCACAACAGTACGTACACGTTTGGGCTGGTGGTGGCGGTGGTGCTGTGCGGGCTGGCAATCGGCGCATGGGTAGCGGCCTGGCTCGCCAAGCGTGTAGACATTGCGGCCGCGGCCGGCTGGGCGTTGCTGCTGGGCGGAGCGGCCGTTTCATTCTCGACACTGTTGTTCCTTCATGAAACGGGCGTTGAATATTTCCGCGGCGGCAGTTCCTTCGCCGAATACATGACCGCCAGCGTCGGGCTGGTGGCGGTGGTTGTCTTTCCGCCGTCGGTGTTGTTGGGAACGGTGTTGCCGTTGCTGTGGGATGTATCGCATCGTGGGGAAGTGAGTGGGAAGGAGAGAGCGGATCTGGAGGCCCGTGCTAATTCTGAATCGACGGTGTCTTCCAAGGTTGGCCGGCTAACGGCGGTGAATACGCTGTCCGCGGCGGTGGGGGCGCTAGCGGCTAGTTTCTTGTTGTTGCCGGCGATCGGTCTGTGGAACAGCTTCGCCCTGCTGGCGGCGATTCCGATGCTGGCTGGCATCTGTTTAATGTTTCGCCGCCCGTCCTTGACGTTTTGGGCGACCGCGTTGGCGGCTGGCTGTTTGGCCTTCTCGGCGTGGCACGTCACGTCGAATCACTCGACCCTTCCCAGAAACAAAACGCTGATCAGGCGCAGTGAAGGGGCCTACGGCTGGATTGATGTCCTGCGCGACGAGCGAACTGGGTCGCTCAGCCTGCGAGAGAATGTCAACTACACGCATGGGTCAACCGCCTCGGGCAGATGGGAACGCCGGCAGTCGCATATTCCGCTGCTGCTGCACCCACAACCGCGCGACGTGGCGTACCTGGGCTGCGGAACGGGCGCGACCGCCGGCGGGGCGGTGATGCACGATGAGGTGGAGTCGATCACAGTGATCGAACTGATTCCCGAAGTGATCGACGCCGCGCGGATGTTCGGCGAATCGAACTTCGGGGTACTGGAAGATTCTCGCACCACGGTCAAGATCGACGACGCCCGGCATGCGCTGCTGGCCAGCGAGCGGCAGTTCGATGTGATCATTAGCGATCTGTTCGTTCCGTGGGAAAGCAAGACGGGCTATCTCTATACGGTTGACCATTACACGATCGCCCGCCAACGATTAAAGCCGGGCGGCCTCTGTTGCCAATGGCTGGCGATGTGGCAGTTGGGCGAGGCGGAATTCGAGATGATCGCCGACGGCTTCGCGAAGGTCTTCCCTCATACGACGCTGTGGTGGGGAAAGGTCGAGTACGACCGTTCGATCATCGGACTGGTTGGCAGCGAAGAGCCGTTGGCAATCGACAACGACGGAATCTCACAGCGCTTGCAAGAGATTTACGCCGCCGGTCCGGAAGATTTGCGGCTAAACCGCCCGGTTGAATTGCCGCGGCGGTTTTTGGGGCGCTGGGTTGCACGCGAAGGGGCGTTGCTGAACACCGATGAACACCCCTGGCTGGAATTCGCCATGCCGCTGACCTACGCCAACCGCCAAACATTAAAACGTTCGGCCATGCAAGGCTATTTCGACCGCCGGCTTACGCACCTTCCGCAAGAGGGTATGCAGCTTTCGGGCTTTAGCGGCGACGGTTCTGACGCAGCATCGCGCCGCGATTGGCAGCAGCTTCAACTGCGCAAGTAGCATTGCCGTAGCTGCGTCCGTGTGCCACTGCTTGACGTCGAAATCTCTTCCCTACTTACGATTGTTCAGCCACGACGTCAAGCTGTGTAGGGGCGGATGTGCTTCCGCACTGCTTGAAAGCGTGGTGCGGGAAAGGTGAATGGTGACTCGTCGCGCTTTCAAGCGGTGGCACACGAAAGTGCGACCTACACTTTCGCAACTTCTGCGCATCGCGCGCGACAAGTGGGCAGCGTCATAACTCTTATGATTGGAAAAAGCGGCATGGCCAGTAACAAGAAACGAATCGGAATCCTCACCGCCGGCGGCGACGAAACGCCCGTCGGGGCTGAAGATTGCAATCTC
>CALBTA010000549.1 GCA_937967755.1 uncultured Planctomycetaceae bacterium
CTCCGTGACGACCAGGAGCGTGAATCAATCGCCCACTTGATGGTTCTTGGAAGCGCCCCCCAAAGTAGGACGGATTTGTAACCCGTCCTGACGCATTGGAACTGCGTCCTACAAACTCCGTGGAACAAGTCTCCAGACTTGTTCGATCCGAATCGCCACCGATCGGCGAACCGTCATGAAACGAACCACAGGGAACACAGAGCAGCACAGAGAATTGCCAGAAAGCGGCAGGCGGAGTTGAATTCACCGCGGTCGATTGCGAGAATGATCATGACGTTTCGCCGTGGACGGAAATGTCGGACGCTAGGGGTTGAACATTGTGACAGCGTGAACCACTCACCCCGGATCGCGCGCCCCGAGTTAGCCAACGCAATCGACTCCACCCCCAACCACGGGCTTACATGGATTCTTTATAAGACGCAAACCCACAGATGCCCGAACTCACGCGTGATGAAATAATAGAAGCTGCTCGAACCGCGGCCGTACGCCACGACGGTCCGATCACGCGCACTGTGTTCATTCGTGAGACAGGCATCTCTGAGCACCAAATCAATCGCCATTTTCCCGAAGGACGCTGGACCGAAGTACGGGAACTTGCTGGCATCGACCGGCACCCCTTGGATCGTAAGGAATACACCGACGAAGAATGTCTGGCTGAATACCACCGCGTCGTCCAGTTAGTCGGCGAAATACCGACATGGTCGGTTTACGCGAATCACGCACAAGTCTCGCGTGAAAAACTAGTCAGGACGTTTGGCGGTCTTCCGGGCACCCTACGTGCTTACGAACGATGGCTGAAATCAAACGATCCTGATTCCCCAGTTCTCGAACTGATCGATGCGAAGTCACGTCACGAGATTCCGACGCCACCCCAACAACAGGCGCCTTCGATCAATCAATGGGCGAAATCGGATGGCACGGTCTTTGGAGCACCTATTGACTTTCGAGGGCTTCGCCACGCGCCCATCAACGAACAAGGTGTTGTCTACCTTTTCGGCATGGTCAGCTACGAACTGGGATTCATCGTTGAGGCAGTCCACGCTCAGTTCCCCGATTGCGAAGCCAAGCGTTGCATCGGCAAGGATCGCTGGCAGCGAGTCCGCATTGAGTTCGAATACCGTAGTGTCAATTTCCGAGATCATGGACATGATCCATCAGGCGCAGACCTAATCGTTTGTTGGGAGCACAATTGGGCTGAATGTCCAATTGAAGTACTTGAACTACGCAAAGCGATTGATGATCTGGAAGGGTAGTCGGCCACATAACACCTCGTATGCCGATTTAGCTCAAGAACTCTTAAAAAACCGTCTTGGACTACTGATTTGGGTATTGGAACGGTTTCAAGTTCCTGTTTTCCGGAGGTAGCCCAAGCTGTCTATATGGCCTTCAGAGCGACGCGCGCGATTCTTTTTTCCGGTACGGGGTGACGTGTTTATTGAGGGACGTAGGGAGCAGCCCGGCCTTACGACACGGGCGTTCCTTCACGCTGGCGTGCCAGGACATTTTCATAAAGCGAAACATACCGCCCTGCGCTTCTCGCCCACGACCAGTCTTGGTGCATGCCGGTTTCGACGAGTTGTTTCCAGGTTGCTTTGTCGGTGTACGCGCCGAGCGCTCGGCCGAGAGCCTGGTGCAACGCTTCGGGGTGGTAGTCGGCGAAGGTGAAGCCGTTGGCGGTGCGGTCGGCCAGCGTCGCGTCCTGGCAATCAACAATCGTATCGGCCAGCCCGCCGGTGGCCCGCACGATGGGCACGGTTCCGTACTTCAAACTGTACATTTGATTCAGCCCGCACGGTTCATAACGGCTGGGCATCAGGAAGATGTCGCTGCCCGCCTCGATCCGGTGCGCTAGTTCGTTGGAAAACTCGGTCCGCACCGCGACCTTTTTAGGGTGGTGCGATGCGATGGTTCGCAGCGCGTCTTCATATTCTTTGTGGCCGCTGCCGAGGATCGCATATTGCACATCTTCATGTTCGACCCGCTGCTCGATCACTGTGCGAATCAGGTCGAGGCCCTTTTGCGCATCCAGCCGGCCGATGAACCCGACCAGCGGCACGCCGTGCTGCGGCAATCCCATGTCGCGTTGCAGCGCAGCCTTGCAGCTCGCCTTACCCTCTTGCCAGTTGTCGACGGTGTAGTTCGTCTCCAAATGCTCGTCCGTCGCCGGGTCCCACGCCCGGTAGTCCACGCCGTTGAGGATGCCGGTCAACTGATCGCGGCGGTGCCCCAGCGCGCCTTCCAGCCCGCACCCCAGCGGGTCGAACTGAATTTCCTGCGCGTAGGTCGGGCTGACGGTGGTGATCCAATCGGCGAAGACGATGCCGGTCTTCATCAGACTGAGATCGCCATAAAACTCCATCTGGTTCCAGTTGAAAAACTTCCAATCCAACCCGGTGATCAGCATGTCCCAATGCCAAAACCGGCCCTGGTACGCCAGGTTGTGAATGGTGAATACCGACGCGATGTTCTCGTAACGCGGCACGCCTTGGTATTCGATCTTCAGGTAAGCCGGCACCAGCCCGGTTTGCCAGTCGTTGCAGTGGATGATGTCGATGTCCAGCTCCAACAGCCGCACCGCTTCGGCGACCGCGCGGGAAAAGAAGACAAACCGCTCGCAGTTGTCGCGGTAGTCTTGCCCGTTTTCCTGATAGAGCTGAGGGCGGTGGAAATAGTCGTCTTGCTGAACAAAGTAAATCGGCACCTCGGAATCAGGCAACCGGCTCTTCAGGATCCGCCCTTCGACGATGCGGTTGCCGATCGGAATTTCCAACACCGCGCCCGTGTCTTCCGGCGCAGCGCCGCACTGCTTGACACACCCGTAAGCCGGCGTGATGACCGCCGCTTGCTGACCGGCGTTGGCCAACGCAACCGGCAACGCCCCCGAGACATCAGCCAGCCCACCGGTTTTCGAGAAGGGTACGACTTCGCTAGTGGCGAACAATATGTTCATGGTGCTCTGCTCCGCTAGTCAAACGATTCAACGCAAAGTCTATCACAGCACCCGCAAACTGCCCACGCCAGCCGCGGTACGACGGTCTTCCAAGGCCGTCAACTGTAAGACGGTCTTCCAAGGCCGTCGAATTGAACGTGGTCGGTGGCGGCGAATCTCATTGCCGCTATAACTAAGTAATTCCCACCGCCTTCCATCCTTCCCCAAAAATTAAACGGATACCATGAAAACCGCCACCATCGAAACCACCAAGGGCACAATTCAACTCGAACTGTACGACGACAAGACCCCGAAGACGGTCGCCAATTTTGAGAAGCTGGCGGGCGATGGGTTTTACGACGGACTGACGTTCCACCGGGTGATCGAAGATTTCATGATCCAAACCGGTTGCCCGCAAGGCACAGGCACCGGCGGGCCGGGTTACAACTTCGAAGACGAGTTCGACGCCAGCCTGCGGCACGACGGGCCAGGCGTGCTAAGCATGGCCAACGCCGGCCCGAACACCAACGGCTCGCAGTTCTTCATCACCCACGTTCCCTGCCCCCACCTCGACGGCAAGCACAGCGTCTTCGGCCGCGTCACCGAAGGCCAGGACGTGGTCAACAGCATCGAGCAGGGCGATAAGATGGAGAAGGTGAGTGTTGCGGACGGGTGATGTGCCTTCACAATCGGCCAGAATTCTCTGAAAAATCTATCTACCAGCGACCTTCCGTGTCACGGTTTGGCTCGATGATAACTCCATCGAGCGATTGCGGGCTTCTCCCGTGGAAACTGATTTCCACCCTCGCCGCTTGAAACCTTTCGCTGGCTGTTAGATAAAGGAGCATTCTCAATGATTACTACCACCCGAAATTCTTCTCGCGTGAACAAATCTATGGCTAAGTCAACCTCGTCGCGTTCGGCGTCCGGCGGTTCCAAAAGTAAGTCTGGCGGCGGCAAGATTAAGGTGCCGGGCAATCAGGCGGCGGAAGATCTGCTGAAGCAAAACACCACGTTGCAAACGGCCGTGCAGCAGATCGAAAAGCAATTCGGCGACGGGGCGATCATGCCGTTGGGCGTCGAAAAACGGGGGCCGATCGCCGGTATCTCCACCGGTTGCCTGTCGTTGGACATGGCTTTGGGCGGGCGGGGAATTCCTCGCGGCCGCATCATCGAAGTTTACGGCCCGGAATCGAGCGGCAAGACCACGTTGGCCTTGCACGTTGTCGCCGAAGCCCAAAAAGCAGGCGGAATCGCGGCCTTCATCGATGCCGAACATGCCCTCGACCCAACCTGGGCGAAGAAACTGGGCGTGGAACTGGAAACGCTGCTCGTCAGCCAGCCATCGTCCGGCGAAGAGGCGATGCAGATTACCGAAATGCTGGTCAAGTCAAACGCGGTCGATATCATCGTGGTCGATTCGGTCGCCGCGCTGGTTCCCAAGGCCGAACTCGATGGCGAAATCGGCGACTCGCACGTCGGCCTGCAAGCCCGGCTGATGAGCCAGTCAATGCGCAAGCTGACCGGGGCAATCAACCGCAGCAAAACGTCGGTCATCTTCATCAACCAAATTCGCGAGAAGATCGGCGTGATGTTCGGCAGCCCCGAAACCACCCCCGGCGGCCGGGCGTTGAAGTTCTACAGCAGTTGCCGCATCGACGTTCGCCGCACCGGCCAAATCAAAGACGGCGAAGAAGTCGTCGGCCAACGGGTGAAGACCAAGATCGTCAAGAACAAAGTCGCCCCGCCGTTCCGCATCGCCGAGTTCGACATGATGCACAACAACG
>CALBTA010000550.1 GCA_937967755.1 uncultured Planctomycetaceae bacterium
GCGATATTTGCGTGCGGTCGTCAAGGACGCAGACGGTGCGGACGATGTCTATCAAGATTTCGCCGTTCGATTTCTACGCGGCGATTTCGCCAACGTTTCGCCAGAAAAGGGCAAGTTTCGTGCGTTTTTGAAGACTGTGCTCTTCCGCACGGCCATGGACTACTTCCGTCAAAAGCGGCGCGGGCCGAATGTTCGTGAGATGGAAACCGTCTTCGAACCAGCCGCGCCCGACGACCGACAAGCCGCTGACGAACAGTTCGTCGCCAGTTGGCGGGACGAATTGTTGACGCGAACCTGGGACGCGCTGCGGCAATATGAAGAAGAATCGAACAAGCCGATGCACACCGCCATGCGGCTGCGCGTCGACCAGCCCGATTTGCGTTCGCCAGAACTGGCCGAGGCGCTGTCGAAGGAATTGGGGCGTGAGATTTCCGCCGCGAACGTGCGCGTCATTTTGCACCGTTCGCGGGAAAAGTTCGCGGAGCTATTGCTGGCCGAAGTGATTCAATCGCTCGACGAGCCAACCTCTAACGACTTGGAAGAAGAACTGGGCGAGTTGCAATTGCTTGACTATTGCCGCCCCGCATTGGAAAAGCGGGACGAATGAATCACACTGCTGTTGAGGAGCGACCTAATCGAACTCCAACGTCACCTTGTCTAGCAGCGGCTTTGATTTGTTCTCGGTCGTGTCGGTGATCTTCAATTCAAACTGAAAACCAAACCCCGCGGGCAATTTTGATAGGTCGATGGTGGCGGCAGTCTTTTTGATCTGCTTCGAAAAGCCGGGCGTGTAATCGTAAGTTTCCTTCACCACTTGCCAATCGCTCCACTCGTCGATGTCGCCGTCGTTGTCGGTATCGACGCCGACGCGGGCTTCGACCTTTTCCACCCACGGCCCGTCGCTGGTGTAGTCGGTCGCTTGCTGCGTGACCAGGTAAAAACGGCCTTCGGCGAAGCAGATGTCCGGGTCGGGGTGGCCGTTGCCGATTTTGTCACACCACGTGAACTGCTCATCGATACTTGGCGAAGTGAACCAGCCGACGCTCATGTTGTGCCCGCCAGCCGGGTCGAAATCGCCGAACAAATAGTACTGCCCGCCGATACAGATCGCGGCCCAATCACCGTAAGCTTCCTGCTCCGGCTCGTGAACTTCGTACTCGGCAACGTTCGTCTTGTAGTTCTTAGGATCTTCCTTCACCCAATGCGGGTGCTTGTATGTCTTGGTCACCCCCGTCGGTTTGGTGCGGTTATCGACGGCCGGCGCTTTGATCTGAAATCCGTCAATGCCGTTGGGGCTGACGGCATGACCAGCCAACGGCGAATCCCAAGAACGGCGGCTGGCATTGATAGGGCTCCAGTCCTCGAAGATCACGTGAACGTTGCCGTCCAGGTCGCGGATGAAGCCGGCGTCCGATCCGTGCGACGGATCGTCAAGGGCCTTCCCCTTGTTCTCACCCGGCTCGCCATCGGTCAGGTCGCCGTCCACATAAACGTGCGGGTCCTGGTCGTTGGGAAAGTCGTAATAGATCAGCGTTTTGCCGTCGATGTGTTCGGCGCTGGTGACCCACCGCGAAAAACCTTCGGTCACTGGGCCGTGGTGGACCCAGTTCACCATGTCGCGGCTTTGACAGGCGTGGTAGCCCCCTTTGCCGGGCTTCAATCCGCCTGGGGCGTTGTATTGGTTGGGAAACGGCGTCGTCTGTAGCGGCACGTCAAACCCGTCCAACTTCGCCGGTTGTGGAGTAAAGTTCGCCGGTTTTTCACCACGCTTCCGCCCGGCGGAAGCATAGCGGCCGAACATCCAGTAGTTCTTTGGGCCAATCGTGAGCGCTACCGGCGCATCGCGCAGGTTCGACGGCCCGATGTTTTCCACCGGTTCCCAATTCTGCCAAATGGGCGACTGCTGCAACGTTATCGATTTGGCCGCACGTTTCTCGCTGAACTTCTTGACCGTGCTCTTCAACGTCGCCGACTTCTGAGTCGGCACGGCAACGCCATCTTTTAATTCGATGTTCTCCTGGTCAGAAGTGCTCTTCTGCCACTGCTGCTGGCTGTCGACGACCCAAGCCTGCTGTGCATCCGCGTGGTTCATGGCATAGCAAGTCAGTATTAGCAACGACGGCAGCATTGTTCTCATCTTTTCACTCATGGTCGAATCGAAGGCTGGTTGGAAATGTGTAGGGCTAGAAATATGGTTCGACGTACTATTGCTCGAAAGCTTGTTGCCAACAAAGTAGGTGAAACTGCGGTGCTGCTCCGTTCCAATTCTTGCCGATAATGCGCGGCCGTCCCCGTTGACCGGGGCCGGGCCGCAAGCGTTCCGTTGCCGAAAGCGTAAGCCTGCGGGTGGTGCGGAAGCTGGTCAGCGCTTCGCCGGCGAAGTCAGTGAAGTCGCTGGCGTTCAATACAACCTCGCGCACCTCTTCCCCACCTGGCAGTGGAATTTTCGCCACGAAATCATCCAAGCGTACTATTAGCTCATTCGCTTGATCGGATTGAACACGCAGCACGAGCTGTGCCCCCTGCGGTGCCTGGAAACGTTGGTCGTGAATTTTGTGCGTGGAACGGGCCCACAAATCGGGCTTGTAGGTGAACCACTCCTTCTCCCAGTCGGCTTGGAACGTTTCGATCACGAGGGTCGGCTCAAGAGTTTCCTTCACTCCCGCAGTTTGCAGTTGCTCGGGCGACGCGGTGGCCAGCAGCGAAGAGAGGTTAAAGGTCTTGGAGGTATAACTTCCGTAGTAGTAACCGGCACCGGAGACTGGCTCGTCGAGCGCGTACGTGACGTTGGCGTACGCCCATAGCGGCTTCCCGGTATCGATGACCGGCAATTCCGCGACCCACCGCCCGTCGACCGCCTGCGGCTTCACGTGGTGCCAAAAGCGGTTCATCGTCAGTTCGCGATCCTGCGGCGTTTCATTCGGCTTGCCCTGTTGCGAGTAGTAAACGTCAATCGAGACTACCGGCTTGGAGTCATCAGCAACCACACTCAACACCGGCACGCCGTTGGCGCTATCGAGTCGTAGGTTCGTGGTCGGCGTCGCCGGCATTTTGAACGTGCCCTTCAGGTGCTGGTCGAACCAGAGCAGCGTGGCGACCTCGAACGGCGGAGTGTCTTGGTGGTTGTGATGCGGCGAACAAGTCACCCGCCACTGATCGCTTTCGATCTCTTCGACCGCTTTGGGCAAATCGCCAATGCGGCCGTGAAAGTCGTTAGCGGGGCTGAGAAAGATGATCGGGCATGTGATCTGTTTCAGGCTGACGCCATCTCCCAAAGTCTGCCGGAACAACTTGCTGGCGTTATAGCGATCGCTAATTCCGCCGCAGGAAGGCGCGGCCGCTTTCACGCGGTCGTCGGGCGCGGTCAGCACAGTCAGCTTCCCACCCATCGAATGGCCGTAAACTCCGATCCGAGTTTTGTCGACTTCGGGTTGGTGTTCTAAAAAGGTCAACGCTCGGCGGGCGGCAATGGCGCACAAGAACCAACCGCTGTTGCGCGGCGACTCGACCGGGTCGAGTGTCCAATCAGCCGCCCTGGCGCTGGGGAATTGGTTTCCCTGATTGCGGCTAGGCGCGTGGTACCCGTCAAGCGCACCCCAGTCGGTCGTTTCGCGATAACCGGGGTCGTCTTTCTTCGCTTCCCAAAACAGTTTCACAACGTCGGCATTCACGCGGTACTGCGAAGAAGAAATCCGCCCCGCCCAAGCAATCGAAATCGTCGCGTAACCCCGTTTGGCGTTGGCGATGCAAGCTTTTGCATCCGCGTATTGGCCGCCGCCGTGAATTTGCAACAACGCGGGCAGGCTCCGCTCGCCCGTGGGGAAACCGTAAACGGCCGCCAGCTTCGCCTGCTTGCCTTTGAAGACACCGATGCGAAAGCGGACCACCCGCAGCACCACGCCTTCTTCTTCCCACTGCTCAAGCGTTTCCACTTCCAACGGCTCGCGGCGCGGATCGAACCCCGCCCACATTTCTTCGAAGTCCGCCGGAGCTTGCTCGTTCCGCAAAGCACGGAGCGTCTCGCGCGGGGCGTCCTGGGCATGCAACGATGCCGCAGCCCAACCGGCGGTGGCCAAAAGTATGGTCAAGCGCAAAATCATGGATACATACTACACTGAATCCGCCCTCGCCTGGGCAACGAAAAAAGCCCGCACTTGAATGCCTCAAGTGCGGGCAGTTGGAGAGAGACGGTCCGTGTCCGGCAGTACTGCTCTTTATTACGGCATCCACGCATGGTGAATGTCCAGATGCTTGGGCACCAGCAGTTGCGGGCCGGTGTAGTGGGCGTGGCAACTCTTCGAGATCGACACGTGGTAGCCGGCGTGCTTCAGGTCATGGGCGAAGACTTCGGCGGCGTGCAGCGTGCTGAACGTCTTGTGTTGCTTGTACGTCCAGTGGTCGGCGTAGAAGCAAACCTGGTAGTAACATTTCACGACCGGGGCACGATACACCTTCACATGATGATTGTGGTGATGGTGGTTGGGAGGGTTGTTGTGGCAGAAGCCGTGATATTTGTGGTTGTTGTTGTGGTGGTTGTGTCCGCCGTGGTTGCCGTGATTGTTGTGTCCGCCGCCGAACTTGAATTTGAACTTGCCGGCTTCGGCTTGAGCGGCGGTCATGGCGATGGCGACCAAAGCGGTGCAAAGGATCGTGCGGTACATGGTTCTCTCCAGGTGTTTCAGGTAGGGTTGGTTGAGCGTTTCTCTTGGTCTCACCCCCACTTACGCCCGAAGCGACGGGTTGTTACGAAACCGGGGACGGAATTCCGGCTCTGGGGCGAAAATGACCAAATTCTGCGTCTTTTCAGGGGCTTTGCTAACTATCTGTCTTGATTCTCGATGTATTTTTCTGCCCTCAGAGGGCAGGGCGAGCCTTCGGATTCCTTGGCTGTTCATCTGTGGTATTCCCATCGATACCGAACCAATTGGGTGGTCCGCTTCCAGATTCCCGCGTTTTGTAAGGTTGACCGCAGGTGGCAGCGCTTTGACGCGCCATTTTCACCGGGTGATAATGCGGCGAAATATCCATCTGCCACTAGAAGAAGGAACACCATTGATGCGTCGCTTTTCAGTATCTGCGTTGTTGCTTTCCTTAGCTTTCTTTTCCCTTGCATCCGCCGATGACCAGCCAGCTGACATGGGTTTTGTTCCGTTGTTCGATGGTGAAACGCTGGAAGGCTGGCAGGGCAGTGTCAACGGTTACGCCGTGGAGGATGGGGCGATCGTTTGTAAGCCGCGCGGCGGCGGCAATCTTTACACGGCGAAAGAGTACGCCAATTTTCATTTGAAATTCGAATTCAAGCTGACCGAAGGTGCGAACAACGGCATTGGCATTCGCACGCCGATGAAAACCGACGCGGCCTACAGCGGCATGGAAATTCAAGTCCTCGACAACACCGCGCAGAAGTACGCGAATCTGAAACCGTACCAATACCACGGTTCGATCTACGGGGTCGCCGCTGCCAAACGTGGGCATTTGAAACCGGTCGGCGAGTGGAACAGCCAAGAGATTATCTGCAACGGCAAACAGGTTACGGTGATCCTCAACGGCGAAACGATCGTCGACGCCGACATCGAAAAAGCATCGACGCCCAAGACCATTGACGGCAAGAACCACCCTGGGCTGAAGCGCGACAAAGGCTACATCGCCTTCTGCGGCCACGGCTCGCGCGTCGAGTTCCGCAAGCTGATGCTGAAGGAGTTGGAGTAGTTGTTTGTCGTGTGCCACTGCTTGAATGCGAGTCGACCGGTTTTACGATTCCAGTCTCCACGCTTTCAAGCAGTGCCGAATCACCGATCACCCAGCACTGCTTGAAGCCGTGGTGGCGTCGTCGGTGATGGAAGACAATTTCGGCTTCAAGCAGTGGCACACGGAGATGGACAAGAAGAACTCGGATGCATCGGCAAGGCGGTACGAAGTTCGTCAGCGCCGGCGGCTTGACCCGATGTCGATTTCCGCGGCTGCCGATTTTCGTTATGGGAAATTTACCGAAGTCGAGCCGCTGGCGGCATTGCAAAACCGCAA
>CALBTA010000551.1 GCA_937967755.1 uncultured Planctomycetaceae bacterium
CGGCGGCGCTGGCCGCTTTGCAACAGTTGGAAGCACACCCCGAGCGTGTTGCGCGATTGCATGAACTGTCGAAGATGTTTTTGGATCAAACGAGGGCGGCGGGCTTGAACGTCGGAAAAAGCGCAGGCACGCCGGTGGTCCCGGTCATCGTTGGCGATGCGACGAAGACGATGCGGCTGGCCCAGCGGATGTCGGAGTTGGGCATCAACGTCCGCCCATTGCTACCGCCGGCGGTGGAAGAAGACGCGTCGCGTTTGCGGTTCTTTGTTACAAGTGGGCATAGCGAAGAGCAGATTGCGACAGCGGTATCCGCAATGCGCCAAGCGATGGCGGAACTGGAAGGCAATGTTCTAAGCAATGGCGCGTTACGCAACGGAGCAACAAAAGCTGGTCACGCGAAAGAGCAGCCAACTTTGTAAGCGTTTGTCGTTGTTCGCTCCGCGAACAACTTGCTTTTCCCGAAGCGAAAAGCGACTAACGGTTGACCTGAATGCCAATGAAGTAACCGAGGTAGGTGACCCCTTGGTCGTTGTCGGCGGCACCGGTCAGGTTAGTTTGGTCGAAACCGCGGCCGATACCGCGGCCGAGGGTCAACAGTTCCATGCCGACATGACCGCGGATATCGCGAGTAAACTGGTAAGCGGCTTCGACACGAAGTTCACCGCCGACGACGAATTCGTTGTAGCTTTCATCCACCTGATTGATCACAGGGTTTTGCACGTTGAAGCCACCCGCGCCGTCAGCCGTGGTGATGATTTGCGTTTGGCGAACGGACAACTCTTGAAAATTGGCCATCGCAAAGCTGCGAGCTTCGCCCGAGAGCACCCAATGCCCGCGGCGGACGTAGCTCCGCATGCCGAACTGGCCGCCGATCATGGTGTTTTGAAAAACGCCAGCGGTACCCGTGCCGGTTTCGACCATCGGGTTGGCCGGATCGTCGAAGACCAGCGTCTCTTGGTTAAGCAGTTCCTCGAACTCGGCGTAGCGCAGCCCGCCGAACGGTTCAAAATAGGTTCCTTTTTCGCCGACATGGACACGAAACGTCTTGTTGATTTCAGCACCCGCATAGGTGCCGGCGTTCAGGTTGTCTACCAAGGTGAAGTTATTGCCTTGGATATCCGTGACGGCCGTCAGATTAAAGACATTCGCCCGACCCAAGTGAACAATCGAAACCAACCAACCGTGGTTCTCTTCGGTCATATAGCCGACATCCCAGATGTTGCCGTACAGATCATCCTCTTGAAACGAAGACGCGACCGACTCGGGGCGCGACATATGCAACATGGCGCGGCTGTAGTCGGCGAACCAACCGTAGTTGGGCGCGACCGGCTCGTCGCCGTATTCGTCGATGATCGGCGGAGCGAAGAACTGCAAGTCGTGGTGAATGTCGAGGGGGCCAAACGGCTGATAGTGTTGGCCGTGCGCCGTCGCGGCCAGGCCGAGCATCAACGAGGTGGCAGTCAACAATCCGCTAACTAGTTGCTTCCGCATGACTCAATTTCCCATAGGGGTTGGGGGATTTGGTCGTTTCTGCGAGCGACTTGCGATGCGGGAAACACCCATCGGGAAATCCCGCGCAAACGCCCGTGCGGATAGTATCGGATGTGCGCGAAGCGGAAGTTAAATAAGAAAGGCAAGCCTTGCGGAGAATTCCGATTCTTCGGGGCGATCGGTGGCTAGCATTGGTTGCGTTTAATCGCGGGGCAAACAAACTCACCTCGTTCTCCCACCCGTCCTCGAAAATATGCGGTTGGCCGTTTTCCATCGAGGACGAGAAGACGAGTACGAAAAGACGAGTACGACTTACCTTACCGGCCGCCCGCACAACCGAAGTTTTCTGACGGAGGGAACTACTTTCGGCCGGGCAAGAAATAAAAAAGGCCTCCGCAGGTGGGGCAGGAACCTGGGAGGCCAAATGGTCAGGCTGGGTCTGGCCCAACTGACAAGGGTAAATATGATCGACTGGAATCAGATTGCAAGTAGTCTCTGACCAGTTTTTCAAAATTATTTTCTAGAAACCCTGCTTGTGAGGGAATAGCAGAAGCAACGTGCATGCATCTGAGCAAGCAAAGATTTCCGCAATCGCCTAATATAAAGGCCGGGCAAGGGTTGGCGGCCAGCGGAGCAGAAAAAAATCAGTGCCTTGCTCAAAGGCACATAAAAAAGGAGAGCTACCAATGCTCGCGGATCGAATTGCAGCTTCCCGTTTTCGTGTTGGCATCATCCTAGTGTTGGCGGTGATCGGCCTTTCGTGGTCGGCTTCGCCCGCCGACGCCCAGCGCCAGCAGTACAAGATTCAGCCTGACGGCACCGTGCTGAAACTGAAGCGAATCAACGTCACGACATTTCAATATGTGGCTCACGCGAAAGCTGTGATTCGCCAGAATGATCAAGGAGAGCCAATCTGGTATTTCAAAGCGGACACCGGCAAAGAGTACACCGCACCGGCCCCCGACCAACCGGCAGGCCCCACGCGATATACGCTCGCCCAACTGAACACCGTTTTGTCCACAGCCCGCACCAAAGGAGTGATCCCAACCGAAGCCCGCGTCGAATACGTTCGCGGCGTGCCGATGTTCACGGTGGCGTTTCAGCGAAATACGTTGGATTTGCGCTGGCACGCAGAGACAGCCATGTCGGCGCAGCAGTATGAAGCGGTCAACCGCACCCTCACCGATCAAGGCTACCGCCTGATGTTTGCCGAACCGTACACCGCCTCCGAGCGTGTCACGCGTTTTTTCGCCGCGTGGCGACGGTAGCCGATTCACACCTCGGTCACTCTTACCCGGCCATAACGATCATCCAAGGCCCGAATTCAATCCGTGGCAAGTTGTTGTCCCAGCCCGTTTGCAGACATATACTCTATTGACTTCCGCCGCGCTCGATTCGAGTCGTGCGGCGTGTACCGGTTGCAACGGTTCGATTTCACGATCTTCTCGAAGGCAATTCCATGTCGCACTCGCTCCGCATCGTTCTTCCGCTGTTTGTCATTGCTGCAGTCGGCAACTTGGTATGGAGCGCCCCGCCGGCGGTTGTTGAAGATGCACCGGCGGAAGTTGCCGGCGATGAAGACAAAACCGAAGACGAAGCGGCAGCGAGTGAAGACGCGACCGCGGAAGAGGAAGCCCCGAAGCACGCCTACATCCGCATCGCCCGA
>CALBTA010000552.1 GCA_937967755.1 uncultured Planctomycetaceae bacterium
GAAGATCATACCGAAGTTCAGCGGCACGCTGTACTTCAAAGTCAACGACAGCTCCGCCGAAAGAAGCGATAACGAAGGCGAGTTGAAGGTACAAGTGAAACCGGTGAGTGAATGAGTTGGAACAGGAGGGAACGGAGATAACAGAGGAGAGACCTCGAACCTATTTGCGCGGCGATTCCTTGTGTCTTGTTAAGGGTCAAAACAGGAGTAGCAGAAGTCGTGAGACTTCTGGAAGTTCAATTCCCACAATAATTTCCCAGAACTCTCACGAGTTCGGCTACCTTAAAATTCAAGCCTGACCGTGCGCTAGAGCGGTTTCAGCACAAGTTGCAGGGTAAGAAATGCATCCCAAGTATTGCCGATTGCGCACCATAGAGGATACGAAAAGTGAAGAGCACCAACCGTTCTCTTTACTCCGTTACCTCTGTTCCCTCCTGTTCAAAAAACGTAACGGCACGTCCGTTGAAACTCAACTCTTCGGTCGAACCCACGTTTCACCTTTCTTGTAACGTTGGGCGCGGTCTTTGGTGGTGGCGTCCTCGCTGATTTGGATGACCTGATCGAGGGCTTCGTGAAACTCATCGCGGTGGGCTTCGCGCAGGCCGCTGTGGTGGGCGAGTTCAACGACGGTTAGGCAAGCCTGTTCGATGAACGGGTCTTGTCTTGTGAAGGGGAGCACATAGCGCAGCGTTTCAACGGTCCGCACCGCCTTGGCCCGTTCGAGGATCAGCATCCGGTCGTCGTCTACTTCGCACATTGCCATGGCGGTTCGCATCAGGTCAAGCCGCAGCCCGTCTTCGCGATCATCGGGCAAGGGGGCGACGCGGATCAACGCCCGCAGCGCCCGGCGGCGATGGCCTGCATCCTCTTCGGTGCGGGCTAGTTCCAACAGCCGGAAGGCAACCGATGCATCGGGCCAGTTGCACAAGGCGGTCAGGGCGGTGTCGCGCTCGTCGAAGTTGCCGGCGGCGAGCTTGTCCTCAATCACTTCCAACGCATCGGGCCCGCCGACGCGGCCCAGCGTTGAGAAGAGAACTTCCCGCTGGTCGTCGGGCAACTCGTCCATCGCTGCCAGCAAAGCATCGGCCCGCTGCTGCGGGTCTTCGATGCGGTGGCAGACGAGCATGATCATCTTCTCGGCATTGCTGCGTTCCCGCCCCCGCTCGGCCTTCAACACGCCTTGCACCATGCCGGCGACGTGTTGCTCCTCTCCCAATTCTCCGAGGGCCTTCATGGCTGCGGCGCGCACCGAAGCATCGTCGCTTCGCGCTAGTTCCATGATGGCGGGTACGGTCGTTCGCGCGCGGCGGGTGGTGAGGATCTCGACAATCGCGATCTGTGTTTCCGAGGTTGCCCCGCTGAGTTGATTGACCATCGCCTGGGAAGCGGCATCGCCCGGCAGCAGGATGAGAGAGCGCCGCGCGGCGGCTTGCTCTTCTGCCGTGTCCGACATCGCTGTGACCAGCGCGGGCAAATCTTCCGCCCCGCCGAGCGTGCCCAGGGCTTTGATTGCCGCGACGCGGACGGGCGCATCCGATGTGTCGTTCAATAGCTTACGAACCTCCGGCCCCGCGGCCGGGTCTTTCCGTGCGGCTAAAGCGCTGAGCAATTCTACCTGCGTTCCCGGCGGTAAATCGCCCAGCGTCGCGGCGAACGCCTTGGTGGCATCTTCCCCGGGGGCCGCGGTACGAATTTGCTCAAACGCCAGCGCGCGGAATTCCTTGTCGTTCTCGCCAAGCAGTTCGATGATCGGCGCGACATCAGTATCTTGAGCGGAGACCGTCGATACGAGAATCGCAATCGACAGCAACATCTGACCAGCGCGTGTACAACACATCACAAGGCATACCCTTTCCAACGAAGCCATGTCGATCAGTTGTCCTACATTAAAACAGCACGGGTTTGCCAGGCAAACCCGTGCTGATGGTAGGCTCATACTGATTGTCGCTTTTCGCTCCGCGAAAAGCATGTTGTTCGCGGAGCGAACAACGACATTCGTACCTGGCTACTCTTTCACCGTGGCTGGGAAGTTGATCTCTTCCAGCTTGGCCAGGGCCGTGTCGACGTCGAACGTGTCGGGGTCGGTGTAGGCCGAGGCGACACGGTTGGGAATGTCGATTTCAATGTTGTCGTCGTAAACGCCTTCGACTTCTTCCAGTGCTCCGCGAACCGCGGGGCCGCAACTGATCGGTCAGTGCATGTCGGGCACGTCGAAGGAAACGAGGGTCGCGCCTTCGGGCACGACCGCAGCGGCGTTGCCGTCGCCGGTTGCCGCGGGTCCGCTGTCAGCCGCCGGGTTGCAGCCAACGACTGCCGCCAGGCTCAACAGGGAAGCGGCCATGAATGGGGCCTTCATCTGATTCTCCTTTTGCGATTGGAAACATCGTTAGCGGCGAGCGTCGCCGCCTGGGTTTCACTGATCATTGTTGGCATGAACTTAGTGGTTGAACAGTGTGATAGCACAAATTTCGGGGAGATTGATGCGTTTACCGTCGAATGTGTGAGGCGGATTACAAATGGGGCATGTCGCAATGCGGTGCGCGCTGCTGGTCGTCAGGGACTGCCGGCCTACTTTAGACCAGCGGCAACAACCAGGCGGCCAATGTGGTAATGGCCAGGCCGGCCAGGCCCATGGCGGCGCTCATGGGGGTGATCAGTTTCAGGCCTTCGGCTTCGGTCATGCCGGACATTTTGCAGATCACCCAAAAGCCGCTGTCGTTCATCCAAGCCAGCGGTTTGCTGCCGCTGCCAATCGCCAACGCCACATACACGGGGTGGAAACTCAACGTGGAACTGCCGTCGGCCGCCGGCTCGACCAGGGTGGCGATGATCGAAACGGCGGTGATCATCGCGACCGTGGCGCTCCCTTGCGCGGTTCGCACCAGCGTGGTGATGAAGAAGGCGACCGGCAGCATCCACAGCGTGCGGGTGTGTGGAAAGAGTTCCTGAATGCGCTCGGCGATGCCGGTTTGGCGAAGCACACCGCCGAAGCCGCCGCCGGCTGCCGTGATGAGGATGATCACCCCGCCGCTGGCGAGCGCCGCGCCTGTGACGGTGGAAAGATCGGCAAAGCTGCTGCGGTTCTGCCAGGCGAGCGTCGCCAGGGCGACCGCGGCAGCGATGGTCAGCGCAATGTTCTTGTCGCCCAAGGTCTTTACCGTGCTGATCAGCGCGGGCGACAGTACGGCCTGGGGGTTGGCCTTCAGGTAAGTGTCAAGCGAAGTCGCCGCCACAATTAAGACGACCGGCAACAGGATCGGCAGGATGGCAATCCACAACGGCGGCAACGCGCTGTCAGGTTTCTTGGCAAGTTGCTCAAGGTCCTTCAGCGACGTGTCAGGCGTTTCGCGAAGCGGCACTTGCCACCACCCGTTGGCGAGCCGCGCCCAGCCGTACCCGACGCTGGCGGTGATCAGTCCGACGGCGATGCCGGCCAGCATCATGGTGCCCAGGTTCACACCGAGAGCATCGGCCACAAACAGCGGCCCGGGCGTGGGCGGAACGAGCGAGTGAGCCATGGTTGCCCCGGCCACGATCGTGAGAATGTACAGCGTGTAGTTCCCCCCGGTGCGCAGCCGCAGCGCCTTGCCCAACGGGATCATCAGGTAAAACACCGTGTCGAAGAAGACCGGAATGCCGAGTGTGAAGCCACTGCCGATGAAGGCCAGTGGTGCCCGGCGTTCCCCAACGACGACCAGCGCGGTGCGAACGATGCGGTCGGCCGAGCCGCTGTCGAGCAGGCACTTGCCAATGATCGCCGCCATGGCAATCAGGATGGCGATCTTGCCAGCGGTGTTGCCCAGTTCAGTGGCAAACCGCTTGACGCCGGAATCCTTCTCGGCGGCCGTGACGAACTTCTCGACTTGTTCTTGTGACCACGGGTCTTTGGCCTTGCGGCTTTCGTACTGGGCAAACTTCTCCAAGTTCTCCAGCGGCGTCAGCATCGCCACGGCCAGCCCGGCCAACGTCAGCGCCAGAAACGCATGCAGCCGGAAGACCAGAATGCCGCCAATCACGATCACCATGCCGATCAGCAGCAGGTAAATCGGGTCCATGGCAGCTCACAAAGTAGATCGACAGTCCCTGGCGATCAGAAGTTGGGTTCAGACGTTTGTGATGTGGTGTTTTCCGCGCGCGGAAGGACTCGTTTGTAGCGGGCCATCTAGGCGAACGGCCGACCGCGAAGGGACTCGCGGTCTACTTTACGACCTTCGGCACGTAGTCGTGCATCCGCTTGAACTTGACCGTGGCCTTGGTGATGGTTTCGGACTTGCCCCCTTGGGCGGTGCGGTTGAACTTGTCGATCACGTCCATCCCTTCGATCACACGGCCGAACACGGTGTGCTTTCCATCGAGGTGCGGTGTCTTCACGAAGGTGATATAGAACTGCGAACCGCCTGTGTCGCGGCCAGCGTGGGCCATCGCGATCACGCCGCGCTCGTGCTTGCGGGCATCTTCGCGGTAACATTCGCAAGCGATGTTATAACCCGGCCCGCCCGTGCCGGTTCCCTTGGGGCATCCGCCCTGGGCCATGAACTGATCGATCACCCGGTGGAAAGTCAGGCCGTCGTAGAATCCTTTCTCCACAAGGTTAACGAATTTAGCGACGGTGTTGGGGGCTTCGTTTTCGTACAGTTCCAACACCACATTACCCTTGCTGGTTTCCAGCAGGACTTGCGGAAGCTTGTTGTCGTCTTGGGCGAAGGCGAGCGGCGCGACAAACGCGACGAGCAGGATTGACATCGGGTATCGCAGCATGGTTTGGGTCTCCGATTGGGGGTTGGGGCGGGGTGGTCTGTGTCACGCTGCCCGCAGGGCTAGTCATAGGCCCGACGGGCCGAAATGAACCAGCCCAGGGCAACGCCCTGGGTTTGCAAAGTCGCAACAAACGAAAGCCCCAACGGGGCGAAATAACGTGGTGCGTTTTCTATTTCGCCCCGTTGGGGCTTGGGGGTTAGTAGTCATCCGTTACCCAGGGCGTTGCCCTGGGCTGGCATATCTGACCCCGTTGGGGTCGGTCGGCTAGGTTCTTAGTACGTTGTCGATCCGTTTCCTTCGATTCGCCTCGGTCGCATCACTGAAACATATCACAACTAGCTCTTTACCCGTTCGACATACTCGGCCGTGCGGGTGTCGATTTTGATGAC
>CALBTA010000553.1 GCA_937967755.1 uncultured Planctomycetaceae bacterium
CGCCGGTGGCGGGCGTGCCGAATGCCGGTTCGGCGCGCACGTAGCCGTGCGTCGAAATCATCATGAGCCGTTGAGGTTGACTTGGCTGGGACATTGAACCCTCCTGAAAGTAAAGAATCCTGGACACATCTGATGTCACGACAGTGCAACTTGCATGCCAACATCAGGTGGGGCGAACACGAACCGGGCAGGGTGACGATCGCATCGTCGGTGGGATTCTGCCTCGCGTTTGCCGCTGCGTGTGTTAATAACACGAAAAAGGTAGGTGGACTGGATGCAGTCGTGGGGGGCGGGGTGAATGTATTAACCCTACACGCTCGACGGCAATCCGCAAGGCAACCGCCGCGTCAACCGCCGGAAAAAAGCCCATGCTAGCAGCAACAAACCGCTACTGGGTAAGGGTTTACGATGAATACAATTTTCTAGGAAGTTCTTACAATCGAGTTTCAAGAATAATAAACACATGTGCGCTATGGGCGGTGGAATTCCGTTCAACACAACCCTCTGGCGATCAATCCAACACCCCTTTCAGCTCGCTCTCTCGAAAAATCACCGGCTTCTGACCGGAACTGAGGAACATCACAAATGCATCCATGATCTTCAGTTTCTCAAGCACGTCTTTATGATCTGTACGCCAGTTATTGCCTTCGGCACCAATCGCGATTTGGTAATACAGTTCGCTGGTGGTTGCCCAATCTTCGCGCGGGTTGTATTTGCTGTAGTCGCGATAGAAGTTGCTAACGTCGCCCCGGTGTTTCCACTTCTTATCGCCGCTGGTCACCAGGTTGACCTTTTCCGGATCGCCGTGAAAAGTTTTGAAATTGTCCTCGAACAATTCGCGCGCCTCATCACTGACGCCGGTCGAGTTCTTGGTCGGGTACCAGCCGCTTTGCATCACAAACTTCCAATACACCGAAGCCCCAATCAATCCTGGCGCAAATCCGTCGTAGCGGTACGTAAAAATATGCGATAGTTCTTCAGGCGTGTCGAAATTGTGGAAGATTTCATGCACGAAGACCTGCCGGGTCCATTCGTTTTCCTTCTCCTTGCTGGCGTTCCATTCCTTAATGGCGATCACCGTCGAGTTTTCCTGCTGAGAATTGAATCCACCCCAACTTCTTCCTGAGGGGGGCTTGCCGAGGATTTCCTCTAAGCGGTCGTCGTTCACTTGAATGTAATGCACCGTGTAGAAATTGTTGGGATCCCACAGCAGCAGGGAATTGTCTCCGCACCACCCGTCAATGGTGATCATCGTCAAGATCGCAACGTTTAACTCCTTGTCGGACCATGACTCGCCATCGTCATAAAATTTCGCGACCGCGTGCTGATACTTGGCGGTGTGATTGAGATGCAATTCCTCCAGATCAAACTTGTCTCCCAGCAACTGAAACCCTTCTTCTTTGTCCAGCACGACCGACTCGCCCCGGCCCAATGCACGCGGCCGGGCGCGCTCGTCTTCCGGGTCCAAGTCGCGGTCGGGCAAATTTCTGCGAATGGTTTCTTCATCAGGTCCCGGCAGCGAATCGCTCAGCCGAACCACCGCGCTGCGGGGCGTCTGGTTGCGCTGGTTGCGAAACTGCAGTGTTACGGACTGACCAGCACTGCCCATGGCCCGCGTGAATTCCGCCAGCCCGTTGACCGATTTTCCGTTGACGCTGACAATCTCATCCCCTTTGTTCAAACCGGCCAGTTCCAAATTGGGGTGTTGCTGCAAGCTGTCGAGGACCAGTCCGCCCTCGGACACAGAGACCGGCACATTCGCCAGTTTCACCCACGTCGGGGTTTCGGCTCCGGAAGTCAACTCCGCCGTGCGGGTCGAAGTTTCGCCCGTCGCGGGATTACGAAAGGTGGCCGACAGTTGTTTGACGCGGCCGCCCTCGCGGTTCCACTGCAAACCCAGCGGCACCTGCTTAGAAAACTCTTGAGCAACCGCCGGCAGCGCCGTGGCACTCAGCAACAACCCGATGGATAAAGGCCGAAAACGTGATTGCATGATCATCGCCCCAACGGTCAAAAGGGGAAACCAAGGATCGCAAGCGCCCAGCTCGGTCGCTTGCCCGGAATTCCAATCGCATATGGCCAAAGCGTCACGACAGCCGACACATCGTACCGGATGATCAAGGCAGAATAAAGATTTGCATTCAAAACCGATCCCCATCACATGAGGAGCGCGACTAAGCCGTTTCGATCACGGTGTCGGCGGTTCCGTCGATGGCTTCTAGCAGGCGGTTGCGGATTTCGGCTTCGCGGCATTCGTCTTCGATTTTGCCGCCGGTGGCGCGGTCGGTGATGTAGAAGACGTCGACAACTTGATCCAGGTACGTGCCGATTTTTGCGACCGAGACCGAAACTTGGCACTGGTGCAACGCCCGCGTGATGGCGTATAGCAAACCCTGCCGGTCGTGGGCGAAAATGTCGATCACTGTGCTGTTGTCGGACGTATCATTGTCAAAGCGGACTTGCGTAGGCAGCCGCGTGAAACCGCCAACGCCATGCGCTGGTCCGGTCCAAAACCGGGAGAAATTCGGAACGCTATCGCCATCGTCACGGGCGGCGTCGACAAGCGAATTGCTGACTTCTTGCAGCCGGTGTGCATCGGGCGGGCCTGGCTGGCTGGGGTCTTCAATGCGGAAGCGGTCTATCACCAAATCGTCTGCCAGCGTGTTGATGTCGGCCGAGAGGATTTGCAGCCGCTTGCTGGTGAGCGCGCCGGTCAAGCGATGAAATAAACCTGGTGCCAACTTTCCATTGGCAGCCAGCGTGTACTCTACGACGTCACTCTCTGGAACGTAGCGCCCCCACGCGATCGCCTGACCCGGTTGCACTCCGCGGGCGCGGGTGAGATCGTCTATGATCTGCTGACCATCGGCGGAAAAGAGATAGCTGGCCGACAGCGCATCGATTTGGTCGCGAAACCAGTCGGGGTCTTCTTGTTGCGATCCGAGTTGGTGAACTTTTTCGCGGGCTTGCCGCAGAGTGTCGTCAGTATCCAGCGAGGCATCGCCCGCCAAATGCCGCATCGCCCCATGGTAAAGCTGCGTCAGCACATCCAACTTCCAGTCGTTCAGCACACCTGGGCCAACGGCCGCCAGGTCAGCCGCGGTGAGAACATAAAGCATCTTCAGCCGGTCGGGCGAGCCAACCTGCACGGCGAAGTCGATGACGACTTGTTCGTCGCTAATGTCACGGCGGAACGCCAGGTGCGACATCACCAGGTGCTTGTGCACCAGGAACTCCAGCCGGCGGGCTTCGCGGAGCGACAACTTCAAACGGCGAGCGGTGTCGGCCGCCAGGCGAGCGCCGACTTCGCTGTGGTCTTCCGGGAAGCCTTTGCCAAGGTCGTGTATCAACAAAGCCAGGTGCAGCGTGCGTTTGTGTTTGATGCTGCGGTAAACTTGCCCCAGGCGGCCGGGGTGGTTTTGAAATTCGGTGCAGGCTTCCACTGCCCGAATGCAATGGGCGTCTACCGTTAGCTTGTGGTAGCCGTTGAACTGCAGCAGGTTGCGGGCGTGCTTGAAGCCGGGTTCCAACTTTTCCAGCACGTGCAACTCATGGAGCCGCCGCAGCATATCGCCCAACTGGGCCGGTTGCGAGAGCAGCGAGAGAAACCTCTCAATCGCCTCGTCGGTTAGTTCGATGTCGTCGCGTTCCATCATCGACTGGCGAATCGCTTCCCACGTGCGGTTATCGATCCGCTTGTCAGCCATGTTGGCCAGGTCCATCAATCGCAACACTTCCGCCAGATTGCCGTTGAGTTTCTTCAGCCCCCGACGGGTCGCCGAAATGCCCCCCGGGCCAAGGCGAAAATCGCCTTCGATGCTGACGCCAATCAGCGGGTGAAGCACAGCCGCGGCGACCGTTTGGGGGCGTGCGCGGCGTGCAAAGTAAGCAGCCACGTTGCGCACTTCCGTGGTGTGGCGGAAGTAATCTTGCATGAAGCGCTCGACGGGCAAAACGGCTTGTTCGCCTTCATAGCCCAGCAATTGGGCCAGCCGCATTTGCTCACTACGGTCGAGTAAGTCGTTCGCCTTGCCGGCGTGGAAGTGCATATCATTGCGCACCCGCAGCAGAAAATCGTTGGCACTGCGCAGCTTGCGAAAGTCGCGCTTGGAAAGGTGCCCGGCCCGCCGCAGCGCGTCGGGGCTGCTCTCGCCATGGCGGAGAAACCCGATCCAGCGGATCAATTGCAAGTCGCGCAAGCCGCCGCGCGAGCGTTTGATGTTCGGCTCCAGCAGAAAGACCGTTTCGCCGAACTTCGCCCTTTCTTCCCGCCGGGCCTGTTCGACCAACGGGACCAACTTTCGCCACCGCCGCATCATTTGGCGTCGGAAGCGAGTGTAGAAGCGGTCGAACAATTCATGGCTGCCGACTAAAAACCGCGATTCCGCCAGCGACGTCAGAATCGTGCCGTCGCCGATGGCCAGGTTGGCGATTTCGTCGATATTGCGGGTGTTGAAGCCGAGCGTCAAACCGGCATCGCCCAAGTCGGCGATCAATCGGGCCGAAAGCCGATTGATGTCGCTTGCAACGGGGCGGTTGTAGAGCAACATCAAATCGATGTCGGAATACGGAGCGGAATCGCGGCGTCCAAAGCCGCCGTTAGGTACCAACGCAATGTTTTCGAGGAACTGCTGGTACAGCGATTTGTCGAAGTCGGCCAAGGCGGCATGGAACAGTTCAACGACCACTTCGTCGAACAACGTGGTCAGCTTATTGCAAACTTGAATGCCGGGAGAGCCGGCGTTGTGCTGTTCACGCAACTTCGCACGCCCGGCCGCCAGACGCTCACGGGCACTCAGCACCGCGGGGCGAAGATGCGGCCCGCTGATATGGTGCGTAGGGTGCGTGACGTGATTGGTCGACATAGCAGGCGTTTCGGTCGTCGTGTGCCACTGCTTGAAAGCGAAACGACTCTTTTCGAGACTTACTTCGCCACGTTTTCAAGCAGTCAATGTAGCAGGCACAGTCCCTGTGCCGTCCGCCAAAACGACCGGAATCGCTGATCGGTTACGGCACGCGGAGCGTGCCTACTACTATTTTCAAACACGATCTTTTACAGCGCGTCTTCACCCTTTTCGCCGGTGCGGATGCGGATGGTTTCGTCTAGCGTGCTGACGAAAACTTTCCCATCGCCGATCTGGCCCGTTTGCGCGGTCTTCAAAATGGTGTCGAGGACCGATTGCAGTTGACTGTCGGCGCACACGATTTCGATCTTTTGCTTGGGAACAAAATCAACGGCGTACTCGGTCCCGCGGTACATTTCGGTATGGCCCTTCTGCCGGCCGAAACCGCGGACCTCGCTGACCGTCATCCCGTGGATGCCCATTTCGGTCAGCGCGTTTTTCACATCTTCCAATTTGAAGTGCCGAATGACTGCTTCGATTTTTTTCATTTTCTTACCTACCGATTGTGAGCGGCTGTTTTAGGGGAAGAAAGGTAGGGCGGATCGGCGATCCGCCCTGCCTTTTATTGTAAGGTTCCGGGCCGGTTCAATTAAAGATGTAGCCCTCTTCGCCGTGGTCGGCGATGTCCAGACCGGCAATTTCGTCCTTCTGATCGACCCGCAAGCCCATCGTCAGGTCCAGGACTTTAAGGATGATGAAGGTTGCCACAATCGAGAAAACCCAGGTGACGACGACCGCGACGATTTGCCCGATCAACACGCGGGTTTCGCCTTCGATGAGGCCGAGTTCGTTGGTTCCGTCGATGTTCCAGCAGGCCTTCGTAGCGAAGACACCCGTGAGGATGGCACCCAGCGTTCCGCCGATGCCATGCACGCCGAAGGCGTCCAGCGAGTCGTCGTAGCCGAATTTGGCTTTGATTTTTGCAACTGCCAGATAGCACACCACGCCAGCGATGGCACCCATCGCCAAGGCCGGCATCGGTTGAACGAAGCCGGCGGCAGGTGTGATGCAAACCAGCCCGGCGACCGCTCCGGAGGCCGTTCCCAGAACGCTTGCTTTGCCGCGGGAAATCCATTCCACCAATGCCCAAGCGACCGCCCCGGCCGCGGCTGAGAAGTGGGTGACTGCGAAAGCACTGCTCGTCAAACCATCGGAAGCCAGTTCGCTGCCGGCGTTGAAGCCGAACCAGCCAACCCACAACATACCCGCGCCGATAACGGTGTAGGTCAAGTTGTGCGGCCGCATGTCTTCGCTGCCGAAGCCCAGGCGCTTGCCAAGCAGAATACAGCAAACGAGCGCCGAGACACCCGAGCTGATATGAACGACCGTGCCGCCGGCGAAGTCGAGCGCGCCGCCCATCAGTCCGTTACCGTCATAGACACCCGGTTTATCGGTCGTGCCGCTGAAGGCGAGGATTCCGCCATCCCAAACCCAATGGCAAAGCGGGCAGTAAACAATCGTTCCCCACAGAATCATGAAGACGACCATCGTGCTGAACTTCATCCGTTCGGCGAATGCTCCGCAGATCAGCGCCGGGGTGATAATGAAGAACATGCCTTGGAAGAGCATGTGGGTGAGCATTGGTATTTGGTACGTTTCACCTTCAAAAAACATCGGTGTGTGAGGGGCTTCCGCTGACTCATCCCATGAACGCTGCACGTTGTTCATGAACAGGTACTCGCCATCACCCATATACGGATTGTCACCGCCAAAGGCCAATGAGTATCCATACACG
>CALBTA010000554.1 GCA_937967755.1 uncultured Planctomycetaceae bacterium
TTGGGCGTGCAAACACTAACGATGGAGACAAGTCCTCTCCCCCTGGGAGAAGGTGGCCGAAGGCCGGATGAGGGTGAAGCAGAACACGCTTCCGCCCTCACCCCAGCCCTCTCCCAGCGGGAGAGGGATAACCTGAACCAACAAACACCCTTAACTTCCCTTGGAGATCTACAACCATGGCTAAAGTCAGTGCGGCGATCGGCATGATCGAATGCAAAGGCTTCATCACGCTGTTGGAAGCGACCGATGCGATGATGAAAGCGGCGAACGTGGAATTTGTCGGCTGGGACAAAGTCGGCAGCGGGCTGGTATCGGCCTTCGTGACCGGCGATGTCGCCGCCGTGAAGGCAGCAACCGACGCAGGCGCCAGCAGCGCCGGGCGGGTCGGCGAAGTCGTCAGCGTGCAGGTGATCGCTCGCCCGCATGAAGACCTGAGCATCGTGCTGCCGACCCCGGCGAAGAAGGCGTCGAAGTAAGTTCGTTTTCGGTTTTCGGTGTTCGGTTTTCGGCAGGCGATTACCCGGGCACCATCGCTTATACATTCAACGACAAATTGGAAAGCAGTTATGAACACAGCAATTGGAATGGTGGAAACCCGCGGATTGGTCGGGCTGGTGGAAGCGACCGACGCGATGGCGAAGGCCGCGAACGTGCAGATCGTCAAACGGATCGGCATCGGCGGGGCGTTGGTGACGACGATTGTCACCGGCGACGTCGGCAGCGTCCGCGCCGCGGTCGAAGCCGGGGCCAGCGCCGCGCAACAAGCCGGTGAGTTGATCGGCAGCCACATTATTCCGCGCCCGGCAGAGGGCCTTGTGGATGCGTATTTGAACTAGCAGGCATGGCAAGGTGAGGGGGTGACAGGGTGACAACGCAAATTGAGTCCATCGTTTCACCTTGTCACCCCTTCTCCTTGTCACCCTGTCAAGCGTTACGGACTGGCTTTGTCTCAACGGAAGAGTTCGAATTATGAAAATCCTTGTCGCCAACCTCGGCTCGACCAGTTTCAAGTACCGGCTGTTCGATATGACCGATGAGAAGCAACTGGCGCGCGGCGGAATCGATCGCATCGGTTCCCCGGAAAGCCACTGCTTCGCTGAGATCGATGGGCAGCGGCAAGAGCAACAAGCCAGCGTGCCCGATCACGCGGTCGCCGTGCGGCAGTGTTTGTCGCAGTTGACCCATTCCGAAACTGGTTGTCTGGAAAGTGCCGACGAAGTGGTAGCCATTGGTTTCAAAGCGGTTCACGGCGGACGCATCAGCGGCGTGCAACGCGTCACTGACGACGTGCTGAGCGCGATGGAAGCGATGAACCAGGTGGCCCCGGCCCACAACCCGCCTTACATCGCCGCGATGCGGCAGTTGGCGGAAAAGTTGCCGGAAATTCCGCTGGTCGCCGCCTTCGAAACCGGCTTCCACGCCACCGTGCCCGACCGCCTGAAGTACTACCCCGTGCCGAAAAGTTGGGGCGATGATTTTCATGTGAAGCGGTGGGGGTTTCACGGGGCAAGCCATCGTTACATCGCGGGGCGAATGACAGAACTGTTGGGCGATGAAGATCTGCGGGTAATTTCCTGCCACCTCGGCGGATCGAGCAGCCTGTGCGCGATTCGCGGCGACCAAAGCGTCGCCACGTCGATGGGCATGAGCCCACAAAGCGGCTTGCCGCATAACAATCGGGTGGGCGACTTCGATCCGTTCGCCATTCCGGTGGTGATGCAAGCGACCGGCAAGTCGCTCGATGGAGTGCTGAACGATTTGGCCAACGGCAGCGGGCTACTCGGCCTATCCGGCGTCAGCGGCGACGTGCGGGATTTGGAAGCAGCGGCCGAAGAGAATGCAGACGCACAATTGGCGATCGATGTTTTCACAACCGAAACCCGCCGGCACCTGGGCGGGCTGTTGGTCGAACTGGGGGGGGCCGACGCCATCGTATTCACCGGAGGAATTGGTGAAAACGGCGCGAAGATCCGCAAAGCGGTTTGCAGCGGGCTGGAAGATTTAGGCATCGCCCTGGACGACGACGCCAACGCGGTCATTGAAGGCGAAGGCCGCATCAGCACCGACGGCAGCCGAACCCAGATATGGGTCGTGCCGACGAATGAAGAGATTGTTGTCGCGCGGCAAACGAAGGAACTACTAGAAGGTTAAACAACTCGTCCCCACGCTTCGCGTGGGAACGCACAGCCGGCCGCTCCGCGGCCTGAACTGAGAACCGACTTACAACTACGACGCAGAGCGTCATTGCCAACCGAAATCACGAATCAACCGTATCAGACGTTCCCACGCAGAGCGTGGGAACGAGTAGCGAGCGAACACAATGTTTATTGCCAAAGTCGCCGGATCGCTGGTTGCCACACAGAAAACTGCCGCCATGGTGGGTTTCAAGCTGTTGGTTGTCGAGCCGTTTCGGCTGGAAGGCAAGAAACGCCAATCATTGGAAACTACTGGTCGAACGTTTATTGCCGTCGACACGCTGGGAGCGGGCGAAGGGGAGTTTGTACTGATCACCCAAGGTTCCAGCGCCCGGATGACACCCGAGACCGAGAAGCTGCCGGTCGACACGGTGGTGATCGGGATTGTTGACAAAGTTCATATTGAGGAGATGTGCGTGTATTCCAGGGAGGAATAGTTTTCGGTGTTCGGTGTTCGGTTTTCAGAATGAAGAAAACCAACAAACACCTGCTTCCGAAAACCGAAAACCCGAAAACCATCTTGAGTTCCAACATGCAAATCAGTGAAACCTTAATCCGCGATGTCGTCTCCCAGGTGCTCAAAGAAGTTGGCCGCGCGCCGGTGGTTGGCGGCAGCAACCATCGTGGGCGTTACGGGATTTTTTCCGATGCCGACGAAGCGGTCGCCGCGGCCCGTGAGGCGTTCGAGCAATTGAGCGAGCGGACGATCGAAGACCGCAAGCAGATCATCGATCACATCCGGCGAATTTCCATCGACCAGTGCGTCGAACTGGGCACGATGGAAATGGAAGAGACGAAAATCGGCCGGCTGGAACACAAGTGGGAAAAGCTAAAGACCCTTGGCGAGCGGACGCCCGGGGTGGAGTTTCTGCGGAGCGAAGTGTTCAGCGGCGACAACGGCCTGGCGGTCATCGAGCACGCCCCGTTCGGTGTCATCGGAGCGATCACCCCGGTGACACACTCGCTGCCGACGATCACTGGCAACGCGGTCAGCATGATCGCCGGCGGCAACACGCTGGTCGTCAACCCGCACCCTTCAGGGAAGAAGGTTGCCGTCGAAGGTGTACGCCAGTTCAACAAGGAGATCTATGACGATTTGGGCATCGACAATTGGATCTGCGTAATAGGTGAGCCACCGCTCGAGACCGCCGAGACTATCTTCAGACACCGCGACGTGGCGTTGATCTGCGTCACCGGCGGGCCAGCGGTCGCCCGGGCGGCGCTCAATAGCGGCAAGCGAGCGGTCGTCGCGGGGCCGGGCAACCCGCCGGTCGTCGTTGACGAAACGGCCGACCTGGACCGGGCCGCCCGCAGCATCATCCAAGGCGGCGCCTACGACAACAACCTGCTGTGCATTGCCGAAAAGGAAGTCTTCGCCGTCGATG
>CALBTA010000555.1 GCA_937967755.1 uncultured Planctomycetaceae bacterium
GCCACAGCAACTGCCGGGCGCTGGTTCCGCACCAGCGGCAACTTTCCGATGAACAAATTCGCGCGTTGGTTCAACGCGGCGCGGTAGTAGGTGTCGCCTTCGATGCGTGGATGATGATCCCGGGCTGGAAGCGGTATGAAACGTTGCCCAAAGACGCCGGCTTGAAAATCGCGCATATTGTCGATCACATCGATCACATCTGCCAGCTTGCCGGCAACGCCGAGCACGTGGGTATCGGCAGCGACCTGGATGGTGGCTACGGGAATGAACAAACACCTGAGGATCTAAATTCAATCGCCGATCTGAGGGGGTTGATTGATTTGTTGAGTGAACGGGGTTTTGCACGTTCAGATATCGAGAGCATCTTGCACGGCAACTGGGTTCAACTTTTGCAACGGGCTTGGGGGTGAAATTGACAGCAACGCCAGCACGCCCAATTTGCGGTTGCTCGTTTCGTCTTGACGGTGCATGCGCCGTTTGCCATAGTCCGCGGCGCGTTGATTTAGATCAACAATTCCCAGGGCGATCAGCGCCCGACAAATTTCGGTTTCATCCCATGGAGGGGTACGATGCGATTTCGAACGGCCTGGCTTCCCATTGCACTGTTGTTGACGATAGGTGTTACCGCTTACTTAGGCTGCAAGCCCAGTGAGACCGCCCAAAACCCTGCCGGGTCGGGCGAGCAAGCAGGGCAACAGCAAGAGGCCCAGGGGCAGCACGTTCAGCAAGTTGGCTACGTCAACGCCGCCACACCCGATGCAACTGTATTGGCATTCCTCACCGCCGTTCAGAAGGGCGACGACCAAACGGCTTCGGCCTTGTTGACGACGACCGCCCGAACGGAAATGCAGACCGCGGAAATGTACGTTCAACCGCCGGGCAGTCCTAACGCACAGTTCAGCATTGGCGGCACGAAACTGATGCCTGAGCACAACGGAGCCCACGTCGACAGCACTTGGACCGACATCGTCGAGAACGGTGAACAGCGGACCTACGAGATCACCTGGATTCTTCGCCAAGAACAACAAGGCTGGCGGGTTGCGGGCATGTCGACCGAACTGTTCCCCAACCAGCCCCGGCTGGTGCTGAATTTCGAGAACCCGGCCGATATGCAGGCCCAAGTCTTGCAAGCGAACGAGCGTATGGCTCGGGAATCGGGCCAGGGCGAAATTCGTCAGGCCACTCATCCCGACGGCCAACCGCTTCGGTGATGGCAGCAATTAAGGTCAAACACCTCATGCCTGGCCGATTGGTCAGGCATTTTTATTGCGCCCAGTCTTTCCTATTCTTCCCAGATGCTTGGGTTGGGCGGTTGACACAATCTACCTCATTGCTATTCTATCCGTCCTAGCCTGTCTATTTCCTGACCTTTACGCATTCGGCAAACTTTGACAACAGGGTGGTTTGCCGGCCTGCCCGGTAGCGAACAGAGACATGGCGACAGGGTTTTCCGGCGGAGAAGTGCCGTCGCTGCTGGAAGAACGGGGAGGACCGACGGCCGCATGAAGTTCGAAGTTCGAACTCACGTACAGAAGCACATTTGGAGGAAGAAGCAATGAGTCGTATGAAAATTCTTGTCGTCGCAGTGTGTGTTGCCATCGTCGGCATGTTGAGCGTTCAAGTCGCCAGCGCCGGTTGCTGGCATCGCCGCGCCCACCATGGTGGGTCTCACGGTTGTCATCAACAACACCACGGCTGTCATCAGCCGGTAGTTCAGCACCACGGTTGTGGCGGTTGCCACCAACCGGTTCAACACCATGGTTGCGGCGGTTGCCATCAGCCCGTTCAACATCACGGTTGCGGTGGATGCGGTCACGCTGCTCAGTCTGGCTGCGGTCAAGTCGTCGATTCCGGTTGTGGCGCTCCGTCGGGTTGCGGCGGCGGCGAAGTGATCCACGATGGCGGCACGATCATCCACGATGGCGGTTCGGTTATCCAGGACCAAGGCACGATCATTCACGATGGCGGCTCGGTCATTCAAGACGGTGGTCAACAAGGTGGCGACGTTGTACCGGAACCGCCGGAAGACGCTGTCGACCCAGACCAAGATGGTGGCGAAGAGGCTGGTGGCGATGAAGCCGCTGCAGACGAATCTCCCGAAGCTGCGATCGACGAAGTTCCCACGCCAGCTACGGCGATGGTGATTCGCAACATTTCGTTCCGCCGCTAAGAACATCTGATTCGCCCCGAGCGATGCCCTGTCGCTGGCGGGCGAATCGGTTCTGCAAATCGAGAAACGGGCCGCGCTGTCAGTGTGGCCCGTTTTGCGTTGGCTGACTTCAGATATCCCATCAGGGAATCGATACGATGCGACCATTCACTCGCAAGCGCCCGGCGGCGAAATGCGCGATCGCTTCCGGATAAGCTTCGCACTCAGCCGCGAAGACCCGCGCCTGCAGCGACTCGGAAGTGTCGTCTTCCCGCACCGGGACCACGCGCTGCAATATGATCGGGCCGTGATCGTAGACATTGTCAACGAAGTGAACCGTACAGCCGGAAACTTTCGCCCCGTATTCCAACACGGCCTCGTGCACTCGCGAGCCGTACATTCCTTTGCCGCAAAAAGCTGGAATCAGGGCCGGATGAATGTTCATCACCCTGTTTTGAAATTCCTCGGGAATCGGCAAGAACTTCAAGAACCCGGCCATTACCACCAGGCGTACGTCGGCCTCGCGGCATTGTGTAAACACTGCGTCTGAATAAGCAGCGGCGTCTACAAAAGAGCTGCTCTCCAACGTTCTAGAGGGTATATCGGCGTCTTTGGCGAATTGCAGACCTCTAGCCGTAGGACTGCTGGAGATCACCCGCCGAATGTCGACGTTCAAAACTCCGCGTTCAACACGCTCAATCAAATTCCGCAGGGTCGTACCGCCGCCTGAAATCAACACGGCGACCGGCAGCGGTTCGGTTTCGCCGGGTGGCATGCTTAGCCTCGCGTCTCAAGTGTTAGTTAGATGTTAGTGGCTGGACGGAAGGTTGAAACGATTGCGAATCCGCAACAGGGCGACGATCGTCTTCGCGTCGTGAATCTCGCCGCTTTCGATCATTGCCAGCGACTGTTCGTAAGTTACGATCTCGTTCTCAATACTTTCATCGGGCATCCGGTTGGGGCTGGAAAGCCGCAAACCAGTTGCGGCGAACAAGTGCATCCGTTCGTCCAAGATGCCCGGCGAGACATAAAACCAGCCTAGCGAAGTCATCTCGCCAGCAACATAGCCCGTCTCCTCTTCCAACTCTCGCCGAGCACATTGCTCCGGCGGCTCGTCAGGATCGAGCGTCCCAGCGGGCACTTCGAGCAGCGTTTCGCCGACTGTAACGCGCCTGTTGCGGATCAGGCAAACTCGCCCTCCTTCCAACACCGGAACGATAACCGCGGCTCCCGGATGGCGGACGACGTCCTTCCAACGGCGCGCGCCCTGTAAATCCTCGTAGCCGATTCGCTCGATCCAGAACCGGTCGGCGCGAAGCAATTCATGGCGGTCGGAGTTGGGGGAAGACTGTGGTTCCTTGGATTCACGCATGAAAGTACCTGGCCGCCGTTTTGGCAAGCCACCCCAAATCTTCCTACATCTTGATAGGACCGCGAATTTGATTGATCTAATGAAAACAGCCTGATACGATTTTTGAAGGGACTGGGCCAGCACAAATTCAAACTTCAGTGCAACGATTTTAGGAACGATGGGCCGTGCGTGAAAAACCTCCGTGGACTCTGCCGTTGGGCCGTTGGGGCGACGCTCCAGTCCGTTTGCACTTGTTCTTCGCTTTGGCGGTTGCCTGCACAATCTACCTCAGTTGGTTAGCAGGTCAATTGCAAGAGGTCGCCAACCCTTTGGCTTTGGCGGCTATCGCCACCAGCGTGCTGATCATCAGCGCCGCGCTGCACACCGCCGGCCACGTTTACGCGGCCGCTCAAATGCAAATCCGGCCCGATTCGTGGATCATTGGCCCGCTGGGAGATTTCGCCAGCGTGAACCGACTGCGCGATCCGCGAACGCAACTCAGCATCTCGCTGGCAGGGCCGGCGGTCAACCTGTTGGTCGCGCTGGCCTGCCTTCCCGGCGTGATTGCGTCGAACCAGGCGGAAGTCGTCGCGCTGCTGAACCCGTGGTGTCCCACCGCGCTCGCTTCCGGGCCGATGTGGCTGGTGATCCTGAAAATCACGCTCTGGATCAATTGGACCTTGGCGATCGTGAATCTGCTTCCCGCCCGCCCTTTCGACGGCGGCCCCATCGCGCACGCGCTGGGTCATCTGCTCTACCCCCGGGCGAGCATGCGGCGGATCGAATTGTTCATGGAGCGATTGGGCATCCTCACCGGCTTGGCGCTGTTGGTCTTCGCGGTGCTGGGCCGTAACGCGATGGCGGGCAACCTGGTTCCGCCTTGGTTTTCGCTGTTGCTCGTTGGGCTGTTGATCCTCTTCAGCTCGCAACGCAAGGCAAAAAAGCCGCCCAGCCTGGGCAAGCGCGAGGAAGAGCTGTTCGGATACGACTTTTCACAGGGCTACACCAGCTTGGAGCGCAGCGATGCGCGCATCGACGAGCCTGAAGATGAGAACGGCCCACTGGAACGCTGGCTTGACACGCGCCGCGAAGCACGCCGCCAACGCCAGGCGCAGTTGGAAGCCGAAGAGGAACAACAGGTCGACGAGATTCTGGCGCGCGTTCACCAACACGGCTTAGAAGGCGTGACCGAGGAAGAACGCATGATTCTACAACGGGTCAGCATGCGCTACCGCACACGCTTAGATCAGCACTAAGCCCGCTTCTGGTCTTTTCCTAACGGCCCGGTGATGCCAGATGCGCCGGTTGCGCTGGCTTTTACCGAAACCGCGGGGTGTATGAAGAATGCCCCGAGACGCTTATCTGCGGTTTCGTGACCTAGGTTTCTTATGGACCGTCGGCGCGCGGATTGCGCGTCGATCTACCGAAGAAACCTAGCCAACACGGGCAATGTCGACCACGGCAGTTGAAAACACCGGCAACGCGGCACTTGACGCGGCGAAAACCAGCGGGCCTAGTGATGAATCCATCCTGGCCCTGGTCGATTCGCTGCGCGAAACGTTCGCGGTCGAGTTCACCATCTTCCTCGGCGAAGACGGGTCGCTGCTGCATGAAAGTGAAGAACAGCCCTCGGGCGACGCCGGCTTTCGTGGAGAGCTCGCCAGGGCAGTCGCGATGCGCCGCGAACCGGCCTTCATCGGAGAAGAGGAGCCGATTTTGTTGCTGGCGCTTCCGCTTTCGCTCGACGAACAGGCGGTGGTGGCCGTGGGCACGTTTGTTTCCCGGGCTGTGTCGGAAGACGAAGACCTCAGCGAAGCCGCCAACCTGCTGGGTTTCAACGCCCAGCGCGCCCGCAACTGGATCGAGCAACAAGAAGTCTGGTGCGGCCGGCAACTGAATGCGGTCGGGCGAACTTTCCAGCACATGCACCGCGCGGAGCAATCGGTCAACAGATACCGCAGCGAGATCGATTCGGTCTCCGCTAACCTCGCTTGCACTTACGAAGAAATCAGCGTCCTCTACGGCGTCACGCAACACCTACAGCTTTCCAGCACCGACGAAGAACTCGGCCGACTGGCGCTCGACTGGCTGGGCGGCGTGATTCCAGCCGAGGGTCTGGCGATCCAATACTTGCCCACAAAGTATTCAGAAGACATCGCCCACAAAGCCAGGCGTGCAAGCGTCCTTCTCACGTCGGAGGACTGCCCGGTTGACCAGCCGCTGTTCAACGAACTGATTGGCCATTTGGATCTGGAAGATGCAACGGCCCCGATCGTGATCAACCGCGACGTTACCGGCGAAGCATCTTGGCAATTCGGCGATATCGAGCAACTAATCGTCATCCCGCTCTCACAGGGTAAGAACACTTTCGGGTGGCTGGCCGCGTTTAACCATCTGGAAGGCGACGACTTCGGCACAGTGGAAGCCAGCTTGATGAAGAGCGTGGCTGCCGTGCTGGGTATTCACAGCGGTAACATCGACCTCTACCGCAAGCAGTCCGACTTCCTTTCGCAAATGGTTCGCGCCCTAACCTCGGCCATTGATGCCAAGGATCCTTACACGTGCGGGCATAGCGATCGCGTCGCCCGCATCGGCGTACGGCTGGGCCAACACCTGGGCTGCAATGTGAAGGAACTAAACCGGCTGTACATGGGCGGTCTGCTGCACGACATCGGTAAGATCGGAATCGACGATCACGTCCTCCGCAAGCCGGGGCGGCTTTCGCCCGCCGAGTTCGAACACATCAAGCTCCACCCCGAGCTGGGCTACAACATCCTGCGCGATGTTAAGCAGCTCGAAGAAGTGCTGCCGCTCATCCTGCACCATCACGAAGCTTGGGACGGAAGCGGTTACCCGTACGGTCTGGTCGAAGACGAGACGCCGCTGCTGGCTCGCATCTGCGCGGTGGCTGACGCCTTCGACGCGATGAGCAGCGACCGCCCCTACCGCCAAGGCATGGCCGACGATCGGGTCGATTCCGTCTTCCGCGAAGGTTCGGGCACACAGTGGGACCCGCAAGTTGTCGAAGCGTTCTTCGCCGTCCGCGACGACATCCGCGCCATTTGCCGCGAACAACGAGCCAACCTGTCACTCGACGTTGAGCAATGGCTGTAAGCGAACTCGATTCGGTTCCTTGGACGTTTTATCGCTCCAGCAGTCTCGCAAATTCTGCTCCGTCCGTAGCCACTTAGTACAACATCTCGTAAGTCAGCACCGCCCCGATACCCGCTCCCGCGCTGCCGCTGCCGTGGACACGGTATTGCACGTCGGTCAGGTTTTCCACGTTCACGCTCAGGCGTTGGCGCTCGCTGATCAGGCGTCCGTAACGCACGTTCAACGTGTAGTAACCCGGGGTTCCGCCGGCCGGAATTCGATTGACATCGGCGATGTCTCGCGCGCTCAACCGATCTTGCTCGGCAACTATCCAGGCGTACATGTCCAGCCAGTTCGCCCCGCCGCACCACCGGTTCCGCAGCCCAACGATCCCTTGCGTCGGCGGGATGCGGCTGAGCGGTTCGTCGAACAGCCCTTCGTCTTGCCCGTAGGTGTACCAGAAGTTGCCGTACAGGCTCCACTGGCAGTCCAGCAAATACTCGGCAGTCGCCTCCACACCGTGCAGTTCGCTCCGCCCGTTCGCACGTGAAAGGAAGTCGTTGGCGTTGGGCGGCCCGCGCAGGATATGATCTTCCAGGTCGGTCCACCAGAAGAAAACTTGCGATCGCAGGCAGTTGTCATCGAACTTCACACCAACCTCATAGGTGTAACTGTGTTCCGGCCGCAGGTTCGGGTTGGGCAGTTGCGTGCCCGCGAAGACGTTGCCGTTGGTCGAAGCCAGGTCATCGATGTTCGGTGCGCGGAAGCCCTCGCTCACCGAACCAATCAGGTGCAGGCAAGGGCTGACCTCGTACGTCAGCCCGATATGCCCAATCCAATCCTGGTATTCCGGGTCGATCTCACCCTGCACCGGGTCTCCGTTGGCATTGACCGTATCAATCGTCGCCCCGGCTTCGACATGTTCAAACCGTACGCCCGTGCTGGCCAGCAAGCGGTCAGTCAACCACATGTCCCAATTCAGGTAGACCCCATAGCGCGAGTAAAACGCATCGTCGGGCACCTCGCCGGCGCGTGGTGTAACGGTTGGCGGGGCGACTGAAGAGTCGACATCGGTTCGCGATGAATCGATGTCGTCGTGGTACCAATCCCACCCGTAGGAAAGCGTGCCCAGCCGGCACATGTCGGTGGTGAACGAACCGGTCAGGCCGAACTGTTCATCGGTGAAACTGCGAAAGCTTCGCAGATCGGGGTTCCGCCCGGCGCGGAAGTCGCGGTCGATGCGGGTTTCGTCAAAGTAGTGCAAGCTGCTTGTGATCTGATACGTGCTCACCAACCCGCACGGGTTATAGCCCTGCCAGCGAATGTAATACAGGTCGCGGGTTTGCGGGTCGAAGATCGATTCGCGGTTGGCGGGAAACCGGTCGCTGCGGAAAATGTCCTCGCCGCGGTAGTGCTGCACGGAGACGATCAGTTCGCTGCAATCGCTCAGGCAGAAATTGAATTTGATATCGGCCGAGTTGTATGCCCAACTGGTCGCCTGCTGCCGCCCAACGACAAACGGCGGCACGTCAGGGTTGCCGGCGACATCCAAATTGTTGTAGTTCCCATAGCCGACGCCGCCGTACGCACCGACCGAACCGATCGCCCCTTCCACATTCAGCCTCCCGGTGTAACCCAAGTCGGCCGTGCTAAACCGCTGCACGGTTCCGCCCGTGGCGAAGTCGTACCCGGTGATGCTGGCGCTTTTAGTGACCACATTGATCACACCGCCCATTGCGTCGCCGCCGTACAGCACGCTGCCTGGCCCGCGGATGACTTCGATCCGCTCAACACTGTTGGGGTCGATCAAATTGAAATACTGGTTCGGGCCGGCGCGAAACGTCGCGTTGGTCATCCGCACGCCATCGACCATGATCAACACCTGTTGGCCGGTCAGCCCGCGAACAAACGGCGACGACTGCCCACGGCCGGTCCGCTGCACCATCACGCCGACGGTGTTTTCTAGCGCCGCGCCGATATCGGTCGGCGCGCTTTCAGTCAGTTGCTGCTGAGTCACAACATCGACCGCCCGCGGGTTATCGAAGACCGACATCGGCCCGCCGCGCAGCCCGCCATCTAGCCCGCCGGTATTCAAGTCCGAAAGGCCGGGAAAAATATCGCTCAGCCCGTTGTCGTCGAACGGATCGAAGTTGTTGAAGTCATCCGCCGGAGACCCGCCGTCGGCTGGCACGTCGACTTCGGGAAGTGTTCCACCGCCATTGGAACCGTCGTCGGGTGTGACCGTGACGGGCGGAAGCGTGCCGCCGTCGGTGTCGCCGCCATCGGTTTCGCCGTTGTCTTCCGGTTCGACGACCACTTCGGGAAGCGTCGGCCCGTCATCATCCTGAGCCATCAAGGGCGCAGCGGAAAACGCCAGCCCAATGGAGAACAAGAAGAAGGCAATGCGGGAAAACATGCTATGAATCTCCAAACCAGCCCGGTGTGAAACCGCCGGCGGGAAATTTTGGTGGGTAGGTTCGCCGGCCAGTGATCTCGGCCAACAGGAAGGAAGTCGTGATAAGGCTAACTTCTTATCGACCCGTGGTTTCCACAGCCCGCAGTTACGACCGGAGCAACATTCCCGCGCAACCTAACCCGTAAAGTTGACCGCCGTAGTCACAAGCTGCCAGCTTGTGAACTGGTACGGGCGTTTCGCGATTGACGCGAAGAAGTGTGCTTCAAGACCGCTATCACACACCGAACGATTCGGCAGGCAAGCTGGCAGCTTGCCGCCACGTAGTCACAAGCTGCCAGCTTGTGAACTGGTGCGGATTGTTCGCGACCGCAGTTGTGAGGTGAATTGCCCGACTGGGAACTGAAGTGAACCTGTTCAGCAGGCAAGCTGGCAGCTTGCCGCTACGGGAATGGAATTCACCATCGAATTCACCACCGGGCCTGCTCGAATCGGCCTAAGTCGTTTCGCTGCATTGGCTTGCGCCGAATCGCTGCCGTCAGCAGCGGTGTTCCGTTTCGCTGCCAAGTGGTGAATTCTACCCGCTGATTCTGAATGTGCTCGTCGCGGTAACTGTTTACCCAGAAACCATTTACGGCCACAGTTCCAGGCAACGTCGTCGCCGGAATTCACCAAACTACGGCAAAATCGACGGTGGTGGTGAATCTCGACTCGCCCAGCCGCCAACTTGCCGCTCCGTAGTCACATGCTGCCAGCTTGTGAACTGGTGTGGTTTCTAACCTCTGTTGGCGCGGAAACACACTGCCACTACGAAGACAGAAAATACCGAAATTGGCTGACAAGCTGGCAGCTTACCGCTAAGGGGAATACCTCTCCCATCAGTCCACCCAATACGTGGCTTCATATCGCACCTCCTCTCGCTTAGGGATAACATACATATGTACATTATACTCAAAGTGGTACACTTTTCTGAGCGAAATCT
>CALBTA010000556.1 GCA_937967755.1 uncultured Planctomycetaceae bacterium
CCGCTGCTGTTGGTGATTATGCGGTTGGAAGAAGCGGGGTGGTCGCGCCCTCAGGCGATGGCGTTGTTCTTCATTGGCGGTTCAACTGTTCTGGCGGTTTCCGGGTTGATTTGGGATCGCCGCGAACGAGGTGATTTCTTTCGCACCTATTGGGCAAACTATCGGCAGGTAATTTATCATTCGTTTGGAACGCACGCCCCCGCGTTCGCCTTCAAAGAAGGCCGGCGGACGGCGATGTTTCTGGTTCCGCTGGCCGTTAGCCCGTTTTGCGTGTTCGCAGGCTACGCGTTTTATCTGGCGAAGGCCGCGTGGCAGGGCGAAGACACAAGTTGGGGCTGGTACGCAGTTGTCTCGTTGGGTTCGTGCGCTTTCACGATGATTCTGGCGGAATTCGTGGGCCGTTTTCGTCCGCAAAATTACGTTTGAAACGCCGGTTTGATTGTGACGGAGTGGGAAAACCGCTCTCTGAGGGCTTGTCACGCGGCTGGGTGAAAATAGATTGAATGTGTGGCATCACTTTTGTTTACGGGAGACATTTACTATGGCAACCATTGAGGAACTGACCCAACAGATCGAAGCATTGCGGCCGCAGATCGAAAAGAAAACTGCCGAACTTCGCGCGCTGAAGGATCAGCGGGCTGACTTGAAGCTGGAAGTCAAGAAGATCAAGTTCGAGGCAAATGCCGAAGCCCGCGCGGCGAAGGAGGCGGCCCGGGCCGAGCGGCAGAAGATCAAAGATGCCCGCAAGGCCGAACGGGAAAAACTGAAAGCCCAAAAGAATCAGGGTAAGGGACAGCGCAAAGCTGAAAAGGACGCCAAAAAGACGGCCAAGAAACAAGCCCGCGCCGCCAAGAAGGCCCAGCGCGAAACGGTCAAGCAACAACGCAAAGCCGACAGGGCCGCGAAGAAGGCGCAGCGGAGAAAAGTCGCTTAATTGAGTTCGCCGGCAGGCAAACCCATCCGCGCGCTGCGCAGACAGCACTTCTTATACTTCTTGCCGCTGCCGCAAGGGCAGCGGCTGTTGCGGCCGATTCGGCGGCTCCGCCGTGGCGTTACGCCAGATAAAAAACTCGCTGTGTCTTGGCGGAAGATCTTCTCCAGCATCGCGTACAACTTCGGGTTCTTCTTTTCCAGCACGCCGGGCGCTTCGAAGAAGTACTCGGTGAGAACCGCGAAGTACTCGGCCTCGTTCGTGTATGCGTAAGGGTTAATGTGCGAGCGCCGGTCCGCTGCCCCGGAAAGCTCTTCGCCCACCCATTGCACCCACGCCCGTGTTGTTTCCACCGGCGCGCCAGGGGGAAGCCCATCGATGGATCCGTCAGCCCCGTCAACCAGGTGGGCGAATTCATGGATGCCGACGTTCCGCTTGTCGCTCGCGATGTCAAAGCCGGAAATTAGAGACGGCTTAGAAAGAATCATCACGCCGCTCAAGTGCCGCGCGCCGTCCATGCCCAATGTGTTGCGATCGGTATCACCTTCGGATTGGTATCGGTCATCGAAGCTGTCGGGGTAGATCAGCACTTCGCCCAGCCGCGAGTACTCCCACTGTTCGAAACGAAACACCGGAATGATGGCGCTGGCAGCCACCAACACCCGCGTGGTTTCGTCGACATCGGTGCGGATGCCGGTGATGCGGGTTTCGTCCAGGAAGACCTTGACCAGGTTCCGAAATCGCTGCTTGTCGTGTTCGTTCAGCGCGCCGAAGTAGGCGACCCGCGAATTCAGAATGCCTTCCCACAGGCGCGGAAAAGGTTTGGCAATCACCATCGCCCGCCGCCGGACGCGACGCCGGAACCACCAATAGGCAAGCGGAACGAGCAGCAGTCCCATCCAACACCAAGGGTGAAACCAGCCGGCTACAAGAGAGCCAATTGCGATCAACCCTGCGACGGTCGCCGCAAAGACTTGATTACGCCGATTCGACTGGGGAGTGACGAGCATTGTTCAACTATACTAACCGCCAACAATGCCCGCTCCGAAAGAGCATCACTCGTCGGCGTAAACCCGGGTACTTTCTTCCTTGGTGACACCGCCGGGAATTTCGTCGCTGGAAAGCAGCACGCGAACCTGGGCGTTGCCCTTGGCCAGACCCTGAACGCGGATGCGGTAGAGGGCATCAGCTTTGGGGGCCAGCCGCGGCAAAGGCTCGAACACAACCTGTTGGTCGCTGATCACACCGGAAGTCGCTCCGCCTGCTTCCAAAGGTTTCAGCGACGGCGGCATCGCGGCGGCGAGGCGGACGTTGGTCGAAGTCTTCGTACCTTGGTTGATGACGCGTACTTCGTAAATAGTCTCCCCGCCCACTTCGATCGGATCGGCGGCGTCGGCTACTTCGAAGAACAGCGCGGCCAGCCCTTCCACTTCGACGACGTGCTCTTGGGCGGTCGCCAGGTTCATGTCGGCTTTGCTTTCCACACGAATCTTTTGTTGGCCGGCTTCCATCGGCACGGTCGTCAGCGCGACGGTGCCCTTGTCGCGCGGGCTAAGTTGTTCCAGGCTCCAGAAGACCGCATGGCTGGTTGCGTCGTACTGTCCCTGGTTGTTGGCGCTGACGTATTTCAGCCCCTTCGGCAGATGAGCGACCATCTCGACGTTCTTCGCCGGCGCGGTGCCGGGGTTGCTAATAATCAATTCGTGCGTCGCCTGCCGTTCGAGGTACCGCTTCGACGGCCCGTCGACGGCGATCGCCAGATCGGGTGCGATGACTTCGATCGCCACACGGCTTTCGACACTCAGGTTCGCATCCGCCCGGGCGCGGATCACGTTCTGCACGACGCCAGCGCCCGTTGCCGAGAGAGTCAGCTCCAGTTCACGCGTCTCGCCCGGTTTCAGAGTGCCGGCTTCGAACTCCAACGCCTGACCGCCGGGGTGCGAAAGCCCTTCGGGAACGTCTTCTTCCAACACCACGCGCGTCGCAGCGCCGGTGCCGGGGTTACTCAAGCGGATCGTCAGTTTCACCGGTTGGCCAATCAACACTTGCCGCGGGCCGGTCGTTTCGACCAAAAGCTGCGGCCGGGTCGCTTTCGTGCGGGCGGAAGCCTGGGCGGAAAATGTCACCGTCGCCACGCTGCCGATTTCGCCTTCGCCGACGGGCATCAGTTGCATCGAGACGGTTTTTTCTTCGTTCGCCCGCAACGTGCCAAGTTGCCATATGACGTTATCTCCGTTGCCGGCGGCGGCCTGCGGCGATGAGTCGATCAGCCGGGTTCCTTGCGGAACTTGATCGGTGACGACGACGTTTTCGGCGGTCGCCTGACCAACGTTCTTGACTTTGATGTCAAACTTCGCTGGCTTGCCGATTTGAACTTCCGGCGGCGCGAATTTCTCAATGACGATCGCGGGCGTTTGCGCGCCTTCGAGCGTCTTGTCGCCCGGGCGGCCCGCGCCCTCGATCTGTGTGCCTGTCACCGGGTCGTTCTGAAAGCCGGCTCCGATCGCGCCCGTCCCCACGGCGTTGCTTCCTAAGGGCGGGGTCGTTCCTTCGTCGGCGAAACGGTTCGACGCCGGCAACTCTTGGGGCGGAGCGATGGGGTCAGGCGATGTGCCGAAGCTCGACGGCGGAGTCAATGGCTGGGCGGGCAAACTTTCAGGGCCAAAGGGCTGCGCGGGTGCCGGTCCCGGTGGCGGGCTGACGGGCGCACTTCCATCGCCGTAGACGCTGCCCGAAAATCGGCTTGCGGGCGGGCCATCGGTTTCAGCGACCGGCGCAGGGGCCAATGTGTTTTCCGGCGGGGTGAAGCGGTTGCCGGACGCTTCAGGGGGCGCTTCGTTTGCTGGCGACGTGTTGTCGAAACCACCCGGGGCGCTGGCATCGTCTGAGAACGTTGGTGCCGGGGTGAGCTGTGCAGTCGAACCGGCAGTGTCGTCAGTAACTTCCACCTGGGCGACCGCACTTCCTCCGAAGCGGTTGGGGGGCGGTTGGAAGGAACTACCACCGGCAGGCCGTTCGCTGCCACCGTCGTTGCCGCGGACCACCCGCTCCTCACGCAGCGGGTTGCTAAAGCGCGACGGCGAAGTGAACTGATCGCCTTCGGCGCTCACGGTGATCGGTTGCGGCGCGGCCGCTTCGCCTTCGACAGCGGCGTCGGCATCGGCGGCAGCGACCTCGGCTTCCGCATCACCGAGGATCAAGTGGCGCTGCGTGTACCCACCGTACCCTGTGCCAGCGGCAACCGCCAACGAAGCCGCCAGAAGTCCGAATCGTTTTTTTCGTGTCGTCGCCATGATCGCTGCTTCCTTGCAGTAGTCGAAGACGTATCGTCCGTTCAAATTTGCACGGTAAAACGCGCGCACAATTGGTGGCGGGATAGGTATCAAAATGCAGGCCGCCGCAAAAGAGCAATCAGATTTCAATGGCCACGATAGAACTGCCAGCAGTTGCAGCATCCTCACGGCGATCGCAATGCAATTGTTGAAGTTCTGCTGGCACTTTGCCGAACCTACCGAGCGGGGGCCCATCGGGCGAGCTTTTCGCCTAGCTGCGAAAACCCGCCCGCGATACTATTCGCACCCCAAAGATCCGATGGGTCATACCCCCTAACTCGACGAACTCTGGCGGCGCAGACTCTGGCAGTTGCGTGCCCGCGATGAAGCTGCAACACTCAGAACCTACCGATTGTAACCCGCCGCAGCGCGTGTTCTTGCTCAGTTCGCCCCGGGCAGGTTCGACGCTGGTCAGCCGCGTGCTCAATTCGCACAGCGCGATTTCCAGCCCGTGCGAAATTTGCATTCCGTTCGTTGTCACCAGCAGTTGGAAGTTCATTAAAAGCCTGACGACCATCGCCAAAATTAGCCGCTACTACGGGGCTGCCTTGCCGAAGCCCAGGCTGCTGCTGGGAACCAGGCGAGCCGCACGCCGCCATTTCGACGGGCTGACCGAGAACATCCTTCGCCAGGAAGGCAAGCGAACGCTGGTGGTCAAAGACCCGCGTCACGCCGCCCACGTCGAAAAGCTGGAAGCTCTCTACGCCGACCAGCCGCCGAAATACATCCTGCTGCACCGCGACGCGCGGGCCGTATGCCATTCGTTTACATCAACGTTGGGCCGCAAACCAGAGCGCGGGTTTCGAGCCTGGCTGCAATGCACCGAAGGCATGTTGGTCTGCCAACGGCGATGCCCTGAACGTTGTCTCTCGATTCGGTTCGAAGACTTCGTCGCCGATTCCGCAGCGGCCGCACTTCAACTGACCAGCTTCATCGGGCATGAGTTCGAATCTGCCATGTTGGAATACGGTAAACACAACCACGCCGACGACCGGCTTGGCCTGTGGAGCAACCCGAAGCTGGTCAGCAGTGTGAAACGCGGCACGATTGAAACTCCGCGCAAGCCGTCGTGGACCGAAAACGCTGAGATGCTTACGATGTACGCCGAACTGCCCGACGTGCAGGCGGTGAATCGGCAAGTTGGATACGACCAAACGGAAGCCAAACAAGCGGCCTAAGACATCACTTATTGAAGCGGCAGGGCGCAGGCCCTCCGGTAATGGAATCAAGCACCTTGCACACACCGGGCGGCTTCCGCCGCTGGGCTTCCTCGATCCTCATGATTCAGCACGGAAAAGTCGAATCTTCAACTGGCCGGTCGTGGTCGGGTGCGCTGCGGATTGTCGCCCGCCGGCATTTCAGCCCGTTCAAGATTTACGTTCGCCGTGACTTGCAGCTTGCTGTCTTTCTCAACCCGAAGGTCGGTTCCACCACGTTTCGCCGCGTGTTGGTCGAGGGTTTGCAGGAAGCGAACGTTTCGCCGACGCTCAGCCGAGCCTGGCCGATTCGTTTGAGCCGGCGTTACCTTTCCGCCCCGCCAGCCGACTACCTCGATTTGATTTCGCGTCCGCACAACTACAAGTTTCATTGCTTTGTCCGCAATCCCTATGCCCGCTTGCTGTCGGCCTGGAAGGACAAATTCTCACTCACGCCCGAGGGCAAGCCGGCGGCCCGCAGCATGAAGCGCGAACTGCCGGCGGTCCGCCGCTTCGCGCAGCGCAACGGGCTTCCCGGCGACGCACCTGGCAGCGCCGTTCCGTTTGAAACCTTCCTGGCCTACGTCGAATCGCAACGCCAGGGGCAGCGCAACCAACATTGGGATACGCAGGTTTCCGTGCTGGCTTGCGACGCGATTCAGTACGAACAGACGTACCAAATGGAATCGCAGTTTAACGAGGGGATGACCCACATCCTCACGCAGGTTGGGCTTTCGCCTGAATGGCTGGCCGAGCGCCTCGCCACGCCGCGGAATCCCAGCCGGAAATTGAACACCACCGTTTATAACGCCGACCTCGCCGAGCGAGTCTACAACATCTACCGCGCCGACTTCGAACAGTTCGGCTACGCCCGCGACGGTTGGCAGGGACTTTAGGTCATGATGAAAGCGAACAATATGTCACCAATGTCCTTGGTTCTCAGTTACCCTCGCAGTGGAATGAATTGGCTGCGCCATTGTGTGGAAACGATGAGCGGGCGGCTGACGCCTGGGCCGCATCTTGGTTTGCTCGACACCGACCAGTATGCCTTTTGCCGGCTGCACAATATCAAGCGCGGGCAAGCGAAGGCGAATCCGCGCGGGGCGAGTTGGAATCGCGTTTGTCTTATCCTGCGCGACTACTGTGAGAACTATGTTTGCACGCCGTATTTCCAACGCTCGAAATTCACAACGATCAAGAAGTGGAACTTCACTTCTTACGCCGAGAACATCTTGTACTTCAATCAATACCCAGGGCCGAAGTTGTTGCTGCGCTACGAGTCGCATGTGAAAGGTTTCGACGATTCGATTCAATTCCTCGAGTGGGCAGAAATTCCACACCAGCCGCTCGCGGCTTCGCAACTGCAAGCGGAAGTGCAGCGTTCCAAAGGGCAATACCGCAAGGACCAAAACAAATACTACCGCCGCATCCCCAACCGCCAGATCACGCCGGAAACCGCGGCCGCGGCCCGACAGTCACTCGTCAAGATCCTTGGCGAAAGCATGTTCGCGAAATACCTCGGCTGCTACGACCGCCCCCTGCCGGCGTCGAAAGCTGCGTAGCCGATGGATGCGCCCAGCATCACTTGTCAGCACGACGCTGTTCTTGGCGGCGCTGTTGCTCGCGGCGGCTATCCTGAGCTTCCGCGTCGGTTTCTTGCTGCTGCTCAACTGCTCGGCGTTCGCGCTGACGGCGCTCCTCTTGCTCGCGTTTCTCGAGCAGATGCTGAAGTTCCTCAGGCAGTCCCAGTCGGTCGGTCATGATCTTGCAGTTCCGTAGGTTAGCGGCGAAGCTGCTGCTCCAGGGCGATGTGCGGCAGGCGTTGTATCGAAGGGGCGTAGCGGCCGCCGCCCAGTGGCGCAGTTCGAGAGAGCGGGTATCGCATTGGGGCATGCGGAGTGGATTGGTAGTTTGCCGGCGGCTGATGTGTTTGATCGCAGGGCGGAATCGGCAACGCTTGTGGGGGTCGTGTTTCAATTCGGCTGGGTGGCGGAATCTCAGGTGAAACATGGACGGGCGCACCGACGTGATTGGCGAATGTCTTGCCCCGTGGCGGTTGGCCTTTCGCTTGCAACAACCCGCTTGCGCCTAGGCCACCGATGCAACCCCCTTCGCCGCATTGGTCAGCGTGGCAGAGTTTCCGCGGGTTCAACTTGTAGTCATGCAGGCGCGGCTCGTAGGGGCGCGGGTATCGGCAGAGCGGGCCGACCATCAGCGGGTCGCGGGCGCGGCTGAAATTGATGTCGTTGCGGTATTGTTCACCCGGCGGCAGCGGCAACACGTGCGGTATCAGCGCGACGATGATTTCGCTGCGGGCCTTGATCGCTTGCCGGCGTTGAAACAGCGGGCCGATAAACTTTGCATCGCCCAGGCCCAGGTATTTGTTGGCGGTCACGTCGTCGGTCTCTTGAATCAGTCCGCCAATCACCATCCCTTGCCCGCTGCCCAGTAGCACGTCCGTATCCACCTCGGTCGTTTCCTCTTCGGGAAGCCCAGTCCCGGGGTTCACGCTGCCGCTGGATACCTCGGGGCGAATTCGCATCAGTACGCGGCCGTCGCGGGCGATGTGGGGCGTGACCGTGAGCACCACACCGACGTTTAGAAATTCAACACTTTCGAGCGTGCTGGTTTCGGTAGTGGTAGTCACACGAAAGCCAAGCTGTTCGCCGACTTGCAATCGTGACTCCTGCCCGTTGAGGGCCATGATCCGCGGCGAAGCCAACGTCTTGGCGTCTGTCGTCGTCTTTAGGGCTTCAATCAATCCGGTCAGGTTTGGCCCCGAAGCCTGCACGAAGAACGCCTGCGGGGCAGCGGCGTTGGCCAGTCCGGTTGTGTTGAAATCGAGTTGCAGATTTCCAAGGGAAGCAACATGGCTGAAATCGACGCCGTGACGATTGTCGTCCCTAAGTTCGACCTGCAAGACATGGACCTCAATCAGTACTTGTCGCGGCGGCTGGTCGATTTGGCAGATGTAGTCTTCGATGCGCGCCAGGTAGTGAGGCAAATCTTCGACAGTGATCACTTCCTTGGTACGCCGGTTGTCCGTCGGGCTGCTTTGGCTGACCCACGAGCGCCCGACGGGCGAGAGCAAGCCCTTTACGGCAATATCGACGTCCAACGCCGAAGCGTAATCCAGTTCGAACACCTGGAACCGCCGACCTTGAATCTCTGGCGCGACGGCCCCCGGCGTGGTCATGGGAGAGACGTAGATCACGTCGCCCCGCATCGTCCAAGTCAGCCCGCCTGAAGCCAACAGGGCGTTGAGCACTTCGGGGAGCGTTTGCCCGGTCAGGGAAACGGTGACCAGGTTGTTCGCCGGCGCGGCCAGCACCAAATTGAGATTCTCGTAAGCGGCTAATGTCGAAAGCACTTCCGCCAGCGGGCGGTTGGGTGCGACGACGGTGATGCCACGCTCAGTACGATTTACCGTGACTTGCTCGGACGTCACGCCTTGGATACCGATGACGTGCCGTGCGGGCGGAAGATCTTCCGCCGCCGAGGGGCGGTCGCTTGGGCTGGGTTGGGAATCCTCGTCGGCTGCCGGCTCTTCGGCTGAAAACAAGCTGTTGAGCGAAGGCAAACGCCCGATTGGTTGCGCACGCAACGGTGCGGCTGTGAGCAAGAGAACGACGGCCAACGACATTACGGCGGCTAGTGTTGACGCGCGCACACGCTGGGGCAGCGCGAGACCGCGCAGGCAAGTTCGCCGATTACGGGGTTGGCTGTTCAACTAACACGACTCCGTTCGTGTTGATTTCCTGAACGACGAATCCGCCGATCAAATCGCCTTCGTGAATCTTGCGCTCTCCGATGTGGGCCACTCGCTGGTCCCCGGCGATCATCACAAGGCTGACACCGGTTTCCCGCAGATTGGCCAGCAGTTGGCGATCGGCAGCCGAGGTGTCTTGTTCAATTTCATCGGAAACACTCCCCGCTAGCGAATTGTCTAATTCGCCAGGTGGGCGGGTCCAAGCGGGGGCGGCGAACGGATCGTGTGCCAGCGCGGATTGTAACGATCGAGCGGGCCATGACCGCCGAACCGGCTGGTCCGACGGGTCCGACTGCGACGGCTGAGATTGACGGTTGTTCGGACGCTGTGAAGCGGCGCGCTGATTCGTGCGGCTTGCAGCTGGTGCTGGAGCGGCCCGATCATTGGCACCGGCTGCCGGCTTGGGGGCAGAACCACCGGGAATTTGAATGACCACCACCACAATCTAAACGACGCCCAGCACACCAATGAGGGCCATTTTGGCAGGCGTTAGTCCGGCTTTGGCGAGTTTGGCGTTGTATTTCATGACGCGTCTCCTGAAGTGCCATTAGCAACTTCGGCTGTTTGCGTCGGGTGCAGTCCGAAGTAGAGCACCAACCCGATTTCGAACGGGTATTTCTCTCGGTCGTCGATCGATTGCAGAGCGAACTGAGAGACATTGGTAACGCGAGGCAGCGACTAAACTCTATTTAGGAATCGGCAGAGCGCGGCGTACGTTCCGACGCACTTCAGGTCCAATTCGATGTGCGAATGGGCGGAAGTCTCAACGGCCCGCCCACGGCGGTAGTCGATGAGTTGTACCCCTTCGTCCTCAGCGGCCGCGGCGAGTTGCGAGATAAACGCGCCGTCTTCCGCATAGGCGGGAACGCGAGCCCGGACATCCTGGACTTGCTCGTTCAAAGCCTTTAGCTCTTGCCGCAGTGCTGTGTTTTGGCGGCGTACCTCGCCGGAGCCCTCAAGCAACGCGGCCAGTTGTTCAGATCGCTGAAGGTGATCGGCTCTCGCGCGAGCCAGCGGTCGGTGAACTGCAAACACAAATAGTGCGGCTGTCAACGCCAGCAAGCCAAAACCCAAGCCATGGACGGCCAGCCGGGCTGTGCAAGTTTGACCGTTCTTAAAGTTGAACATCGGGTTCTCCGTTAGAGCATGCACTCTACGTGAAACTCGCGAACGACCGTATCGTTCATCCGTTTGGCCATGGTCGATTTCAGTTCGACTTTCGTGAATACTTCGCCGCCGCGAAGATTCTCGACGAACTTCGCGACCGCCGCGTCGTCCTGCCCCAGCCCTCGCAACTGCAACACGGCCTGGCTGGAAGCTTCACCCGACATTGAGGCAGATTGCCGCAGATCGAAATTCTTGACATACACTCCGCCACCCGAATCTCTAGCCGCCGCGCTCACCACGGTCACCAGCGCCGTAGTCGGGCGCTTCACCGCCAGCGCGAGCGCCGTTTGCTCTCTTTCGCGAAGCACGTCGATCTGGCCTTTTGTATTTTGGGAAGACGTCTTCAACTCCTTGATGGGGGTATAGTGTTGCTCTAGTTCCGCCCGCGTTGCGGCGGCCTGGCTGCAATCGAACCAACTGATCGCCCACGCCGTGGCCATCGCGACGGCGGCCGCAAGGTAAATCTTGATCCAAGTGCGCACACCACCACGGATCGCCGAGCGGCGGCGTGAGGCGGGTGTCATCAAGTTGATGCTGGCTTTCACTTGTCACCCCAGGCTAAAGCGGATGCGGCGACGGCCGGCGCGATCAGTACCGGTGGTACAGACAACTCGGAAGGGACGCTCAGCAGCGCGGGGTCCGGTTG
>CALBTA010000557.1 GCA_937967755.1 uncultured Planctomycetaceae bacterium
AGCAGCCTGGCAAACAGCCTGACGGTGTTTGCTTCCAGAATCGGTGCCCGCTGGTCGAAAGCAATCGAAGCAATTGCCCCCGCGGTGTAGCGCCCGATGCCTGGCAACTTTTGCAACGCCGCCACGTCGCTGGGCAACTTGCCACCGTGGACATCAACAACCTGCTTCGCACACTTATGCATTTGCCGGGCACGGCGGTAGTAACCCAGCCCTTCCCATAACCGCAACACCCGCTGCTCATCCGCCGCCGCCAACGCGTACACATCCGGCAACTCCTTCATGAACCGGCGGAAGAAGTCCTTAACCGTTTCCACCTGCGTTTGCTGCAGCATGATCTCGCTGACCCAAACAGCATATGGGTCGCGAGTCTCGCGCCACGGCAAATCGCGGGCGTGCTTGCCAAACCACGAAAGCAACCGCCGGCGAAAGCTCGCCCGCCATGGGGCGTCGGGGAGTCGATGCCTTTCCGGTTCTTTGGTGTTCATGAGCCAATTGACGCGATGGAAATGCTGTCTAGACTTACTACTAGGGACAGTGATATTGCTTACATAGGGAGATCGCAAGAATGACGCTCGGCTCCAACATCCTCGGAGCTTCCGCCGCCGAGGCTGGATTTTCGCAACTTCTGACGCGCGTTGAAGGGGGTGAAGAGTTTACGATCACCAAAGATGGTGCCCCAGTTGCCCGTTTGGTGCCCGTGCGTTCGCCCAACCATTCAGCAGATCGACCCGAAACGATCAAGGCGATGCGCCGGTTGGCCGCGCGAAATCGCTTGGCAGGATTGCCGATTAGGGCGTTGATTGACGAAGGCCGGAAATGAAGCCGAGCTTCATCATCGACTGTTCCATCACCATGGCCTGGTGCTTTGCTGACGAAGCGACAAGTGAAGCCTCGGAGATTCAAGATCGGCTGGCAACTGAAGCGGCTGTTGTGCCTTCACTTTGGTTTCTTGAAGTTGCCAATGTGCTGGTAATGGCTGAGAAGCGGCAACGCATTTCAGCCGATGATTCTTCGGAATTCCTATCACTGTTGTCGGGGCTCGACATCGAGGAAGACACCGAAAGCTCGGTCAGAGCGTTCAACGAGTTGTTGCCGCTCTGCCGCGATCACGGGCTAACCAGCTATGACGCGGCCTACTTGGATTTGGCGTTGCGAAAGCAGGTTCCGTTGGCGTCGTTGGATGACCAGTTACGCCAGGCGGCAAAAGCGTTGGGATTAACGGTCTTGGGAAAGTAGATTTCTCTCTCGCTTGATGGTAACTCCTGTTATTCGCCGTCCATCTCCAACACCTTCGTCAGAAACGCCAGCCGGTCGGCCGCTTCTTCGATGCGCTTGCTGATGGGCGTGCCGGCTCCGTGGCCGGCGCTGGTTTCGATTCGGATCAGAACCGGCGCGTCGCCGGTGTGGGCCTCTTGCAGGGCGGCGGCAAATTTGAAGCTGTGGGCCGGAACGACCCGGTCGTCATGATCGCCGGTGCCAATCATCGTGGCCGGATATTCGGTTCCCTCTTTTAGATTGTGCAAAGGAGAGTACTTTAGCAGGTTTTGAAACTCTTCGGCGTCGTTGCTGCTACCGTAATCGCTGACCCAAGCCCAGCCGATGGTGAATTTGTGGTACCGCAACATGTCGAGCACACCGACCGAGGGCAACGCAGCGCCGAACAGCTCAGGGCGTTGTGTCATGGCGGCCCCAACGAGCAAGCCTCCGTTGCTACCGCCGCGGATGGCCAGCTTTTCCGGCCGGGTATATTTTTCCGCGATTAAGTACTCGGCCGCGGCAATGAAGTCGTCGAAGACGTTCTGCTTATTCGCTTTGGTCCCCGCTTCGTGCCAGGCACGACCATATTCGCCGCCACCGCGCAGGTTGGCCGAAGCGTAAACCCCGCCCATCTCCATCCAAACCAAATTGGTGATGTGAAACGACGGCGTCAGCGCGATATTAAACCCACCGTATCCATAAAGAATCGTCGGGTTGTTGCCGTCCAGTTTCAGGCCCTTGCGGTGAGTGATGAACATCGGAACACGCGTGCCGTCTTTGCTCTCGTAAAAGATCTGCCGGGTTTCGTACTGCGAAGGGTCCATGTCGATTTGCGGCTCGCGGAACAGCGTCGACTCGCCCGTCTTCAAGTCGTAATGATAGATCGAACCGGGCGTGGTGAAGCTGGAGTAGGCATAAAACGTCTCGGTCGAATCTTCACGCCCGCCCAGCCCGCCAATCGTTCCGGTGCCGGGCAGTTCAATCTCGTCGACTTGTTTGCCTTCCAGGTCGAAGACCAGTGCCCTGCTCTTGGCGTCGTGGAGGTAGTGACACAACAGCCGGCCACCGACCATGCTGACGCCGCGCAGCGTGTCTTTGCTTTCGGGAATGATTTCCCGCCAGTTGTTCCGGCTGGGCCTACGGGTATCGACGGCAATTACACGGCCCAGCGGTGCGTTCAGATCGGTATTGAAATAGAACAGCGGGCCGACGTTGCCGACAAAGTGGTACTTGGCGTCAAAGCCGGTGATCATTTCAACAGCATCCCGCCCGAGGGCGTCGGTCTTTTTGTAGAACACCTGGTTCTTTTGCAGCGTTCCCTTCCAAACCGAGATGATCAGGTACTGGCCATCCTCTGTCGCGTTACCGCTGAAGCCCCAAGTCGGTTCGTCGAGCCGTTGGTAAATCAGCCGGTCTTCGCTTTGCCCCGTTCCGATCTTGTGAAAGTACAGCTTCTGAAATTCGTTCCGCCCTGTCAGTTCGGTGCCTTGCCGCGGGGCGTCGTAACGGCTGTAGAAGAACCCGCTGCCGTCGGCCAGCCACGACGCGCCGGAAAACTTGCTCCACTTCAGCAAGTCCTTGCGATCCTTCCCGGTCTCGACATCCTTCACATGCCAGGTCCGCCAGTCGCTGCCGGCTTGCGAAAGGGCGTAGGCCATTAGCTTTCCGTCATCGCTGATCGACCAACTAGCGAGCGACACCGTGCCATCGTCGGAAAGCGTGTTGGGATCCAACAGCACACGCGGGGTGCCCTTGGCCGAATCGGCAACGTACAACACGCTTTGATCTTGCAACCCGTCGTTGTGGGTGTAGAAATACCGCCCGCCGATCTTGTGCGGCAGGCCGAACCGCTCGTAGTTCCACAACTCGGTCATCCGCCGCTCGATTGCCGCGCGCCGCGGAATTTTCTTCAGGTAGCCGAAAGTGACTTCGTTCTGGGCCTTCACCCAAGCCTTGGTGGCATCGCTGTTGTCGTCCTCCAGCCAGCGGTAAGGATCGGCGATGGTCACGCCGTGGTAGATGTCGGTCTGTGAAACTTTGCGGGTCTTCGGGTAAGTCAACTTTTCTTCCGCCTTCGCCGGTGTCGAAATCGCCAAAACGAGCGCCGCGGCCGTCAGCGCCGCTGTTGCCGTCCGTGCCATGGAAAACATTCTTATCGCCTGTGAACGTGCTTTAGATAGTAGTAGGCACACTCCGTGTGCCGTAACTGAGGCAGAGTCAGCTCTGATTTCGCGGACGGCACACGGAGTGTGCCTGCTACTATAAGCGGTCAGTTACTTAATCGCCGAATAGTCGGTCGCCTTCATGTAGATTGATTCAGGTCGCTCGCGCAAGAACTTACCATCCTTCTGCGACTCCTTGGCGACCTTCTTCCAAGCATCATCGCTAGCGAACGCCTTCCA
>CALBTA010000558.1 GCA_937967755.1 uncultured Planctomycetaceae bacterium
CGCCGACTTTATCAAGAACATGATCACCGGTGCCGCCCAGATGGACGGAGCGATCCTGGTGGTTTCCGCCGCGGATGGCCCGATGCCGCAAACCAAAGAGCACGTGCTGCTCGCCCGTCAGGTGGGTGTGCCGGCGTTGGTGGTCTTCCTGAACAAGATCGACCTGGTCGACGATGAAGACCTGTTGGAGTTGGTCGAGATGGAAGTCCGCGAACTGCTCGACAAGCACGGCTTCAACGGCGACGAAGCCCCGGTCGTGCGTGGCTCGTCGCTGCCGGCTTACCAAAACCCGGAAGACCCGGAAGCGACCAAGTGCATTCAAGATCTGCTGGATGCCCTGGACAGCTACATTCCCGAGCCGGTTCGAGAGACCGACAAGCCGTTCCTGATGGCGGTGGAAGACGTCTTCTCCATTGAAGGCCGCGGTACGGTCGCCACCGGTCGTATTGAACGGGGCGTGATCAAGGTCGGAGAGGACGTGGAAATCCTGGGCCTGAAGGATTCCGCCAAGACGGTTTGCACCGGTGTTGAAATGTTCAACAAGCAAATGCAGGAAGGCCAAGCGGGCGACAATGTCGGCTGCCTGCTGCGTGGCGTGAAGCGTGAAGAGATTGAGCGCGGCCAGGTGTTGGCCAAGCCCGGTTCGATTACACCGCACATGAAGTTCGAAGCGGAAGTTTACTGCCTGTCAAAAGAGGAAGGCGGGCGTCACACGCCGTTCTTCAGCGGCTACCGGCCCCAGTTTTACTTCCGCACCACGGATGTGACCGGCACAGCCAACTTGATTGACGCCGAAATGTGCATGCCCGGCGATAACGTGAAAGTCACGGTCGAACTGCACAAGCAGATCGCCATGGACGACGGTGTCCGCTTCGCCATTCGCGAAGGCGGGAAGACGGTCGGCTCTGGCGTGGTAACGAAAATCATTGAGTAGATTCAACCGGGGGAAGCCCGCCGTTTCGGAATTCGAAACTTGGGCTTCGAATTTCCCCAGTAGGGGTGTAGCTCAATTGGCAGAGCACTGGTTTCCAAAACCAGCGGTTGCGGGTTCAAGTCCCTCCGCCCCTGCTACAGGAAGTGGAGTGGCAAGCGACAATGTGGATGGGAAGCGGCGTTAATTAGTCTGACAGGGATGTTCTCCGGCGACCGCACGAGCGGGCGAATTCATGGCAAAGGAAAAAAGCGCCGCCAGCGCATCGATCTGGCAAGAGTTGTTTCTGCAAACCGGGTTGTACAAGCGCAACCAGGGGCGGATCGCTCGCCAAGTGACCTTCGCGGCGCTCGCCCTGACGGTCGCATTTGGCGTGTATGAATTGTATGGTGCCTTGTCGATGAACGGCTCGGCACTGGTGGAGTACGGAATTCCGGCGGCTGTGTTGGCAATCGGTGTGTGGCTTTCGTATCGGGTCGTTAACTTGCCGCGGTTCGCTGATTTTCTCATCGCCGTGGAAGCGGAGATGAACAAGGTTTCCTGGCCTTCGCGGGGCGAACTGATTCGCAGTTCGCTGGTAGTGATATTCGTGATTTTTTTCCTGGCTCTACTGCTGTTCGCCTACGACTTCATTTGGCAAACGGTATTTACGGCCATTGGCGTTTTGCACAGCAGCGAAGCCGGATAGGTCC
>CALBTA010000559.1 GCA_937967755.1 uncultured Planctomycetaceae bacterium
AAAAACGCGCACTTTGGTGAATTCCGGCGAACCGCGGTCGAGAAACCGTCGCCAGAAATCGATGCTGGCAAACGAGTTACGGAAATCACCAGCTCGAAAGCCGGGCAAGAGAATTCACCACCAGCACCAGCAGGCGGCCGAAAGTGGTGACCGGTTCGCCCTCAGTTCGAGGGTGCCGCACCGCGCGGCCCGCGAAAGCTGTCGCTGAGTACGACCGCGCGGATGAGCGACTGAAGCCGGTAGTTGTCTTTGCCGCCGGTGGCGACGATTTCGTCGACGGCGAGGGCGTCGGACGGGTTCAACTCCCTGCCCAGGGCGAACCTGAGCAAGTGTTGGCTGAACGCTTTCGCGAAGCGGCGGTCTTCTTCAACCAGTGCATTCTTGAATTCCACCACGCTATTGAACTCGTGCTTCTTCATCAGTTTTCCGCTGGCGTCGATAGTTCGCCCGTTTTGATACTCTTCCCGCCAGCGCCCGGTCACGTCGTAGTTTTCCAAGGCGAATCCCAACGGATCGAGGCGCGCGTGGCAACCCGCACACGACCGGTTGTCGCGATGCGCGGCAAACTTCTCACGGATCGTCAAGTCTTTCCCGCCCGCCTCTTCATCCAGCGGCGGCACGTCGTTGGGCGGCGGAGGCGGCGGGTCGTTGAAAATGACCTCGATCACCCACACGCCGCGCGCGACGGGGTGCGTCCGCTTGGGACCGGAGGTCATACTCATCATGGCGGCGTTGGTGATGATTCCGCCGTACCGCAAATCCTTCACGGGAACGCGGCGGAAGGTTGTGGCGCGCAACTTGTTGCGGAGGTCTTGCTCAAACCAGTTCTGCGATTCGGCCTGTGCCTGGTTCGGGTCGCGCGGCGGCGGAACCAGTTTCAGGTCGCCGCGCAGTTGATCGAGCGACCCGCCCAACGCGTTCCACTGGCTTCGTTGCTCGTCAGTCATTGCGGCGACCGCTTCCTGTCGCGGGATGAACGAACCATCAGCGGCGGCCGAAGCGGCGACCTCTTCGGCGGAAAGCGCACGGTCGTACAGTCGTGCCTTGTCGATGCTGACGGAAAGATACTTGTTCCCCCCGGGCGGCAAGTGCCGCAGCCCGAAGATCACCGACGACTTTTCCTTGGGGAAAGTCGCCTGGCCTTTGCGGAAAGGTTCGCCGTACTTCACACCGTTTCGGTACAGCCGGGTCGTTCCATCCGGGTTGTAGACCATCACCAAATGCAACAGTTCTTCCGTTTCCTCCTCGGGCGTCGATGCGGGGAAATCGAGCGTGCGGCTGAACCCGTTGCTACCGGAAATCCAATGCCGGGGCTGGCGTTCGCCCAGTACGATGGTGTCGAAGAAGTCGCCCTGCCCCTGAATGCCCATCACGCCGCCGCCGCGCTGGTTCAAATCATGCGGTTTGCACCAGACTTCCAAAGTCTTGGCTTTCAAGTCAACGGGCAGAACTTTGCTCAACAGGTAAGCCCGCTTGAGCACGACCGCCCCGTCATCGAACTCGATTTCGCCATGGGCGGTCAGGTCGAGCGATTGCAACGATTCCTTCAAGTCGCCATTGAACTCCCAGGCCGCGATCGGTTTCAAGTCCAGCGGCGGCTGGGCTTCTTTCTCCCCTTCGCGGGCGGCCAACAACCGCTGGCGAACCGATTGCAGCAAGCCGTCGCGCTCGCTTTGAGCCTGGTCGATTTGCCGCTGCAGCGCGGTGCGCAGTTTTTGGTTCTTTTCGTTTTCAGCCACGATCGCTTCGATGTTAACGGGCGGGGGCTGCAAGTCAGATTCGTACCAGGCGGTCAGAAAGTCGCTGCGGTAGGTGAAACTTGGCGCAATCAATTCGACAACGGGCCGGTTTTCGAGGAAGGCCGCATCGAACAGCAGCAGCGGCTCGAGCACCATCTGTGCGCTGGCGGGCTGGTCGGGGTCGACGTTGAAATACTTGCTAACCTCCGCATCGGGCGTGGCGGCCAGTGCGTTTTCAAGTTGCATCCACTGCGCCGGAAAGCTATCCAAGAACCGCTCGGCCTTCGGGTCGGCCAGCATCCGTGTCACTACCCGCTCCAGAACTTCGGTATGGGCAAGTTCGCCGCGCTCGGCCCGTTGCAACAACGCTTCGTCGGGGCAGCTTCCCCACAGGAAGTAAGACAGGTCGGAAGCCAACACGAACTGCCGCTCTTCCGCCGTGGCGGAATTCGACCGGTACAAGAACAGCGGCGAAGACAACGCCGCCGAAGCGACTTTGTTCATGCTTTCGGAGAAAGACTGGCCGCCACGTATCTTTCCGGCAGCGTAAGCGGTGTAGCGATCGACGACTGCCTTGTCCGCCGGCCCGCGGAACGCAGCCGGCAGGAACTTCTCCAAGCGGCGACGGACTTCGACCTCCGGGTCGTATTCCCCCTCGGGCGGCGCGAAGAACTCTTTCCAGATGCCGACGGTTTGCTGGTTGAAGTCAGGGCTTTCGACAATCGATACGCTGAGCTTCAAATAGGCATCCAACAGCAACGGTGAAAGCGTCAGTTGGTTGGCCTGGTTGTCAAACCCGTGCGATGCGCGGAGGTCTTTCGGGAACGCCTTGACCCCTTCCAACCCGGGGTGCGGCTGCAACGCATGGGAAACGACACGAACGGTATCCGGCATCGTGCCGCCGCCCTCGACCAGGTACGCGTCGTGCCGGGCCATCAACTTTTCAGGCAGCGGGAAAATATCGCGGTCGAGTTGGAACAAATCTTTGACGGTATTGTTGTACTGAAACCGGTTCAGCCGCCGAATGGGAACCCGGCCCGCGTTCACGCCGCCGGCTGCCTGGCGGAGCAGCGCTTTCAGGCCGGCGAGCAACTGGGTTCGTGTCGGGTCTTCGAGTTCCGGTTCGCCATCGGGCGGCATGTTGTAAGCGTCGATGGCTTCGATCGCCTTCAGCAGCAGCTCGGGGTCTTCAGTAAACTGTTGTGCGCTGGCCAACTTCTGGAAGTTGACTTCGCCGTTAACTTCCTCTTGCCCGTGGCACTTGGCGCACTTTTGTTTGATGGTCGCCAAGGTGTCAAGCGGCTCTTCGGCGGCAAACGCCGCGGGGGCGAAAACAAGAAGGAACGCCCCAGTGCAAATCAGTTGGCGAGCGAGCATACGGCACCGAGCAATTACCAGGTAGGGCGAAGCGGCTTTCAGCGCGGCCGGCCGCGCAAGGTGAGTTTAAGTCCACAAGTCGGAAACGACGCCCGTGCTATCGGCATAGGAATCGATTTCGAATCCCATCAACTGGGCAAATGTGAGCCACAAGTTGGAGTTGAGCGTTCCGCTTTTCATTTTGATGAAGCGGCCTTGCTTGATCTGGCCTTGGGCTTTGCCCGCGACGATCATCGGCAAGTCATAGTATTGGTGGGTCGCCCCATCGCCCAGCCCTGCCCCGAAGGCGACGATGGAATTGTCCAGCATCGAACTGCCATCGGGCTCCTTCAGCTCTTTCATCCGCCCCAGCAGATAGGCGTACTGCCGGAGGTGGAAGATGTCGATCTTTTGCAGTTCCTTGTAGCCATCGCCCTTTTGGTTGTGGGTCATGTTGTGGTGCTGAACGGGCTTGTCGAAGACCCCCTCGTACATCAGCGTGGCGTCCCAGCGTTCCGGGCCGATCATGAAGGTGCTGATGTTGGTGATGCCCATCTGAAAAGCCAGCAGCATCAGGTCGGCTTGCAGGCGGATGTACTCGCCGCGCGGGAGGACTTCGTTCTTGGGGATCTTGGCGTCAACGCGGGAGAGCAGCTTGTCCATTTTCTCCATCCGCAATTCGATATCACGGATCATGGTCATGAACTCGTCGAGCGTCCGCCGGTCCTCGCGGCCCAACTTTTTCGACAGCGCGTTGGCGTCGGCGAGGACCAGATCGGTAACATCGGCAACGTGGCGGCGGTAGCCCTCGCGGAGGAACAGCCGGTCGTAAAGTTTCTTGGGGTCGCGAATCGAAGGCGCGATCTTGCCGGGGCCGTACCAAGAGATGTTGTCGAACTCGATCGGTTCTTTGGGCGCGGTGAACCCGTTACAGCTAATCTCCAACGTGTTGAAAATTGTCGAGTGCCCGACCGCATCGCCGATCACCTGATCCAAGCTTCGCCCGTTGGGATGCCGGATACCCTGCTCGGCGGCCTGGTGCGGCGACAGGCTGGTGAGGTAGCACGAGGCACCTTGGGCGTGAACGTCTTGCCCGTTCTTATAGGTGCGGTCCAAGCCGGTGATCATCGTGATGTCTTCGCGATGTTCTTCCAGGGGCTTCATCGTGGAACTGAATTCCAACGGGTAGATCCCTGCCTCGTTCTTGAACCGGCGCTCGTCTTTGGTTTTATCGGCGTTGAACCCGCCGATGAAATCGGGGATCGCCGCCTCTTCTTCGCCTGGGAAGAAACAGCGGCGCACAATTCCGTTGGGAAGATAAACGATGACCAGTTTCTTGCTGGGCTTCGCGGCGGCTTGCTGCTTCTCTTCCGCGCCGGCGAGCGAATGCAACAGCGGCAAACTGAGAACGGCCCCGTTGACCTTCAGGAATTTTCTGCGGGTTTGCTGTGCCATCC